>CAMNOK010000003.1 GCA_946546825.1 uncultured bacterium | reverse complement strand
AAAAATGAAAAAGAAAACATACGATAAGCCGTTGATAAGAGTGGTTCAGCTGAAGTCGCAACGCTTTTTGCTCAATACCAGTCCCAATGGACAGACGGAGGATATCAACGAACAGCGGGAATGGGAGCATCAGGAAGGAGGCTGGTCATGGGAGCATCAGGAAGGAGGCTGGTCATGAAGAAGATGCTTGTTTCGTGGGGTGTCTTGGCACTCCTGACAGCTGCCTGCAGCAACGAGGAGAGTCAGAAGGTCGCGTACAGTCCGCTGGTGCTGACAGCCCAGCAAGAGGGTGGTGAGGCAACAAGAACCTCACTCAGCGGCACGGAGGTCCACTGGTCGGCCGGCGACAACGTTGCAGCCTTTGTGAGCAACGTGGCACACACCTCCACGGCAGCAGAAATACTTTCTGCCAAGAGTGCCCGCTTCACCTTTTCCGACCTTGCGGCTGACGCTGTCGTGCAATATGCCGTTTATCCCGCTGCCGCAGCTGCAGTAAGGCTGGCTGGCGACGTCATCACCGTCACCGTGCCTACCGAGCAGACTGCCGTAGCAGGCAGTTTTGCCGAGGGCAGTGCGGTGGCAATTGCCAAGGGCGGCAGTTCTACACTTGAATTTAAGAACGTCTGCGGTTTCCTGGCTTTCACCATCAATGCTGATGATGTGCAGAGTGTACACATCTATGCCAATGAGAAGATGACGGGTGCGGCTGACGTCATCTGGAACAGCGGCAACCCAACGGTCAGCGCTTTTAAGACCTTTGCCTATACGGGTGTCAAACTCACGGGGCCATTCACCAAGGGCGCGACTTATTATGCCGCCGTATTCCCCGGTACCTATACGGGTCTTACGCTGAAGCTGACGCACAGCAACGGGTACGTCTCGACATACACCAACAGCAACACGCTCACCATCAGTCGCAAGGACAATGTGGTTATCGCCAGAAACGTGGTGTTGCGCACTCCTGCCAGCGGCACATGGTTCGAGAAAACCCCTGCCACAATCGAGCCTGGCGTGCCAGTCATCATTGTGGGTAAGGTGGGTGGCAGCTATCGTCTGATAGCTAACGCAGATACGGGTGTCGAGTCTCCCAGCGCTGCCACTACGGCAACGGTTTCGGGGTCAACGGTTACGGATGTGGATGATGGCTTCAAGTGGAATCTCTCGACAACCGACGGCAAGTTCACGCTCTATCCCGCAGGCGACCACACACGCTGGCTCAATTGTCTGACCACCAATGAGTCGGCAAGTCAGACTTGTATGGCTGTTGGCGACGACAGTTATTTGAACCGTCGCTTCTTCACGTGGGATGCTGCAGGGCACTTGGTCACCAGCGATAGTTACAGGGACCGCTATCTGAGCTACCGCAACGACTTGTGGTGTGGAGAGACCTTCCCCGCATCGGGCGATTACCCAGCTGCCATCTTCTCCTTCTATGTTCAGGTTCCGTAGTTTCTCGATTATTCTTCTGAAATCATGGTTACCTCGATGCGGCGGTTGCTCTTGAGCAGGTCGGAGGCCACGCGACGGATGTCATCGGGTGTGACAGACTCTAAGATCTGCAGGTAGTCGGTGTCGTAGTCGATGCCATGTCGAAGGTAGTTGTAGATGAGGTAGTCCCAGTAGTCGTTGTGGGTGACATTCTGTCCGTAGGCTTTGACGAGGTATTTCTTTACCTTGTCCATGCTGGAGGCCAGGGGCCCCTGCTGGGCGATGTGCTCAATCTGCTGATAGACCAGTGGTATCAGCTCCTCATACTTGGCGGGGTCGGTGCGGAAGCTGATTTTCACCAGTGCACGGGGATTGCTGTCCTCGGAGAGGTCGAAATCGACGCCCACGCCGTAGGTGCCGCCCTTCTCTTCACGGATGGAGTCGGTATAGGCGATGGAGAGCACCCGCTTGAAGATGTCCAGTTCGAGGTCGCTGCGCAGGTTGAAGGGCTCGTCGAAGGTATAGAAGATGGTTACCTGTGCCGAGGGTGTGTTCATCTTCTTAGTGAACTTCCGGGTGAAGTTGCCGGCCACTACGTCGGGGTAGGGGTGTGTGGTGGTCTGCTGTGCAGTAGTGGTCGCAGCCTTGGGCAGAGAGGCGATGTACTGGCAGAGCAGGGGGCGCAGGCGCTCCATGTCGATGTTGCCGATGAGCACCATCTGGAAGCCTTCGGCAGAGGCGAAGCGCTCCTTGTAGATTTGCATGATGCGGTCGAGGCTCACACGGTCGAGCTTGTCTTTCTTCATGGGTTGAACGCGGGGGCTGTTGCCATAGACAATGGCCATGAGTGAGTCGTTGTAGCCCACGGTGGGACTGGCCTCGCGGTTGGTGAGGAACGAGCGCATGCGGTTTATCTCGCCGTTGAAGGCTTTGTCGTCACGACGCGGTTGGGTGAAGTAGAGGTAGGTGAGCTGCATCATGGTCTCGAAGTCTTTGACCGACGAGGTGCCGTTGATGGCTTCCACCTGGTCGCCGATCTGCGGTGTCACGCGGGCAATCTTGCCAGTGAGCATCTTGCGCAGCGTGATCTCGTCAAACTGTCCTACGCCGCCGCCGGTGATGGCCGAGCGGATGAAGCTGAAGTTGGGAACGTCGTCATCGGGATAGAGCTGTGTGCCACCCTTGCGGAAGAGGCGCATGTCAATCTCGTCTTTAGCCAGTTCGGTGGGCTTGACGAAGACCTTGATGCCGTTGCTGAGGGTGATTTCGGTGAAGCCGAACTTTCCTCCCTCCTTCTCGCTGACGATGGTGCCCGGCTGGGGCAGTTCGCTGATGAGGCTCTCGGCCAGTGCTTCTTCCTTGTAAGGCTCATAGTCGCGGGCCTGGGCTTCGAGGACATAGCGTTCCAGTTCTTCGTTGGAAGGCACGACGACCTCTGGTTTGTCGGGTGCATAGAGCACCAGCACCTGGTTGCGGTCGCTGATGACTTCTCGTGTGGCGGCATTCACCTCCTCCAGTGTCACCTCTTGTGCAAACTTGTTGACGAGCTCACGGTTGTATTCCGCGGTGAGCATGGGTTCTGAAGTCAGGAAGTGTTGCAGGGCCTTGCGCACGAAGTAGCTGTTGCGACGGTCGTTGCGCTCAGCATACTGGCGGTCGGCAGAAGTGTTGTAGAGAGCCTTGGCACGGTCGAGTTCGCTCTGTGTGAAACCATAGCGGCGGGCGCGCTCGGCCTCGGCGATGGCGGCATCGAAGGAGCCGCGGATGTTCTCCTGGCGGCATCCGAAGCCCAGGGAGAAGGCGTCCTTGGTGCGAGAGACGAAGAAGGTTCCCACGCGGCCCGAGGCACTCAGGCAGGGTGGCACCTCCTGGTGCTGCAGCTCTTGCAGGCGGCCGCCTATCATGTAGGAGATGAGTCCGTCAACATAGTCGTCGCGCTGATATTTCAGCTGGTCTTTCTCGTTGTCGGGCGTAGCGTCGCGCTTCATGTAGAGCGTGGCCAGTAGGATGGGCTGTTCAGAGTCTTTCTCCACAGCCACAATCATCTTCTCGTTGTCGCTCACGGGATAGTAGATGCGTTCGGCAGGGCTCTCTGGCTTGTCGATGTCGGCAAAGAGTTCCTTGATTTTGGCCTCCACTTTATCTACATCGATGTCGCCCACCACGATGATGGCCTGCAGGTCGGGGCGATACCACTTGTGGTAGTAGTCGCGCAGGTCCTGGTAGGGGAAGTTATCTACGATGTCCATGGAGCCGATGGGCAGGCAGTCCTCGTACTTCGTGCCTTTGTAGATGACGGGCATGATGAGTTCCACCATGCGCTGCGAAGCCATGCCGGCACGACGGGTGCGCCACTCTTCATGGATGACGCCACGCTCCTTGTCTATCTCCTCGTCGGTGAGCAAGAGGAAGTGGCTCCAGTCGTGCAGGATGAGGAGGGTGGAATCTACGATGCCGTCGCGGCTGACGGGCACAGAGGTGATGTTATAGACCGTCTGGTCAACGCTGGTGTAGGCATTGAGGTTGGCGCCAAACTTCACACCGATGGTCTCGCACCAGGGCACGATGCCCAGCTTCCCGTCTTTGCCGGGGAAGTTCTTGGTGCCGTTGAAGGCCATGTGTTCCAGGAAGTGGGCCAGTCCGCGCTGGCGCGGTTCCTCCAGAATACTTCCCACACGCTGGGCGATGTAGAAGTCGGCCAGTCCGGGGTCTTTCGCATTGTGGCGAATGTAGTAGGTGAGCCCGTTCTTTAGGGTACCTTTGCGGTACGAAGCATCCTGCTTCACCGTCTGTGCGACGAGTGAGGCAGGAAGCAGCAGGAGAAGAACGAGACTGTTCAATAGCAGTCTTTTCATAAAAAATAGTTTTTGTTTTTATTCTGTAACGATGAGCAGGCTGGGCTGAGCCTCCGGCTCAAAGTCTTCAGTAGAATTGTTGGTGTCGATATATTTGCCGGTGCTATCCTTCTTGCGCACAACGGCTTTGTTGTATCGTGTGGCGTCGCGATCTACTTTTCCGCAGTATGTCCAGCCTGCATCGAGGGTGGGAGCGGTGACGAGCCACTGGAACTCAGACTCTACACAGAGGTTCACGGCATCGAGAACCCATGTGTTGGGCACACGGTAGCCGTTAGACTTCATGTCGAAGGAATATTCGCCGAAGACCATCTTGTAATTAGCCTGATACTGATAGTTCTCCAGCCAGTCTTCCTTGCTGGTGCCCATCTTGGCAATGGCATACGACTTGAAGCCACGGTTGTGGAAGCCGAAGGTGGTGGCAGTGTAGCAATACCACTTGTCGAGGTTCGGAACATTCTCGTTGTCGGGGTCGGTGAAATTGGGGTTGGCACTCTGGTCGAAGAACTCAAAGTCGGCAACACCCAGGTCGAAGGAGTTGGGGTTGGCCTCGCGGTGGTCGATGGCGTTGATGCCAAGGACGAGCGACTTGCCAGGCTCCACAGCCACGTCGCGGCCATTGCCGGGAATCATATAGACAGCGTCAACGGCAAAGTCGGTAGCCATGATGTCGGGATCGTAATCCTGCTTGGTGGTGGTCAGGAACAGCGACTCCAGCACGGCAATGCTGTCGGCATAGAGCGTCACGTCGGAGTTGTTGGTGATGACGATATATCCGTCGCCGCCTACATACTGCTTACCCTCAGGGGTGGTGGTGCCGGTGTAGAAAATCTCGGAGATGACGAAGCCGCCCTCGGCCTTGAACGAGTTGATGACCATCTTCAGGCTGTTGGAAGCCTTTGTGAGAGTGACATTCTCGGAGTTCATTTCGAAATCGGTCTCACCGGGCAGGCCGTCTTTCAGGAAGGAAATGTGGCCGCGGGCATTCACCTTGTAGGTGCCCTGTGCCATGACAGGCAGGTTGATGACATAGTCGTTGCCGGCCTTTACGGGCTGGGGCAGCTCCACGGTCTGGTTGTCGAGAATGTTGGTCATGGTGCCGCTGAAGCTGGTCAGCACGACGTCGGTCACGTTGATAGGCATTTCCAACTTCAGTTGGCTGTCGTTGACAACAATGGTTTCATCATCGTCGTTACAGGAAACGAAAGTGAAACTCATGGCAAGGAGCATCATCATGCTCAGGAAAAACTTCTTTTTCATTTTCTTTATGATTTGAATTAGTTAATAATTTGGTTGTTTATATTCTTGTTCTCTATAGTCTCGGGTAAAGTGAAAACTAAAAAGTGATTCCCAGTGAGAGCGAGGCATCCAGCTGGCGCTCTCCCACCGAGCAGTCTATGTAGCCGCCGCCCAGAGAGGCAAACAGCGAGTAGGCCTTTTTCATCTTGCAGTCGGCTCTCAGCAATGCTTTCACCTCTGTATAGTCGGCCTTGGCAAATTCAAACTGGCGGTCTGCCTTGTCGATGAAGGCCGGCTGCATGTCGCTGTAGGGCAGGGATAGCTTGCTGTCGGCATTGGCATAGTAGGCAGCAGAGAGGTTTCCCATGAAGCTCCAGCGGCCTGTGCCATAAAACAGTTCTCCGGAGAGCGTGCCATAGTAGCGGCTGTATTCCATGCGACGCTCAGGATAGACGTAGCGTTCGTGGTTCTGCAGGTAGCCGCCACGGCCGGTCAGTCGCCAGTCGAGGGCCGCCTTCTGTCCGTAGGTGGCCGATAGCGATGCGTCCATCAGGTGGTTCTTATACATGGTGCGCTTGCCGATGATGGGGAAATAGGTGGCTGCCGAGGTTCCGGCAATATGTTCTTCGCCGTTGCGGTCGGCATAGCTGAACTGCGTGAAGACGGCCCACGAGTGTCCTCTCCAGCCGAGGGTCGCTGCCACCTGGTCGCGATACATGTCGGTGAGGGGCATGGAGTTCAGTTCTGCAATGACGCGCTTGTGACATGCCTCCTCCAGGGAGAGGTGGGCATAGGGGCCGGCAGCACCGCTTTCGGGTTCCACGTCGATGAGCAGGCGCTTGCTTCCACCTTTATAATATAGCGTGCGCTTGTCGCCCGAGAAGCGGGCATACTCGGTACCGAGGCCAGTCATCTGGTATTCGGGAATGACACCCAGCTCTCGATAGAATACCACACTGTTGGTCTGCTTGTAGATGTTTCCCTCGAAGGCCAGTGCCCAGTGGTAGCCCGCGGTGTTGTAGGCAGCACCGAGGCGCAGCGTCAGGTCGTTGACGATACCCCGCATGCGAGGGTCGGTGTCACGATATTCCTGGTCTGCACGAAACAGCATCTCTGCACCCAGCAGCCAGTTGTTGAGTCTGGTGGCATAGCCACCGGAGAAGAGGTAGCGCTCCAGTCGGGTGTCGCCTCCTAAGGTGTCGGCCAGGATATAGGGTTTCAGCAGGTCGTAGTCGGAGGTGGAGTTCCAGCGTATGTTGCGCTGCCTGCCATTCATGTAGCCTGCCTCGCCCCACACGGCCGTGCGCTCGGAGAGTCGCAGGAAACTCTCCACCCGGAGTTCGGGATGGAAGAATCCGTCGCCCTTCTCCTGTTCGAAGGCTTCGCTCTGCCGCCTGATAGCGGTCTGCATGTAGAGTTGTGAGAACGACGAGTTGTAGGCCGTGGCGTGGAGGGCCGGATTCAGGATAGCCTCTGAGCGCACAGACTGCCACATGCCGAGATGTTCCGCCAATGTGGAGTCGGCATCAGACGCTCCGGCCGTCAAACTGGCAGCCAGCGTCAGGAGGGTTATGAAGGTCTTTCTCATCGCTATTCCATGAATATAATGTTCAACGTGGTGGCATTGTAGCCTTTGGCAGCAAAGCTCACATAGTTGGTATAGGCGCGCATGCGCTTGGTCTGTGTAGTGCCTTGGCGGTTGCGGTAGCGCACAATGCCCTCAACGGTCACCGAGTAGGAACTGCGCAGGAGCTGCACCCGCAGCGTGGCATTGTCGAAGTCGGCCGATGTTGTGGTGCGCTTGGCATTCAGGTCGGTGAAGCGGGCCGTAGCCTGCACCCGCTCTATCTGGATAGTGTCGCCACCGCTGAGGGTGATATCTGCCGTGGTGAAGATGTCGTCTTCCGTCTGGTGGCAGGCCGTGAGGGCCAAGGTGGCGAGCAGGGTTGTCAGAATCAGTATCTTTTTCATTATATCATGATGTTCATTTCCAGTCCGAAGTAGGCCGTGACATGGCGTCGAATGGTGGCCCCGTTGCTTTTGTAGTCGGGGGTGTAGTCCCATATTTTGTTGCAGAACATGGCCACCTTCATGCGGTCTTGCAGGAGCTTCTTGGTCACTTTGAAGTTGAGATTCATCGACAGCGGAGTGCGATGTTTCTCATAGAGTGACATGGTGTTTTCTCTGACGAGCCAGCGCAGGTAAGGGTCTTGCTCGTCACCGGCCTGCCACAGGTGGGTGGCACCGTCGGGAGAAATATATTGTTCGGGGTAGTTGCTCACGGGTGAACGCTGAGACATGGTGAACCAGAGAAACTGCGAGGAGATGGAGAACCCTAACTTCAGTTTCGGTACGTCGGTGTCGAGGGTGAAATTGGTGTTGAGCCGTTGGTTCACAGACCCCTCGTCATCTTTGTAGAGTCCTACATACTGCACTTGTCGGTTGTTTACGACCTGACTGGGCCGGTAGGTCTCGAGCTGGGAGTTGCGATAGGTGGTCTTGAAGTAGGCGCCATTGATGGTCAGACGGGTCAGGATGACGGGAAAGCGGCGTGTGCCGAGGGTAAACTCCACACCCTGCTTGAGGGTTTGACTGCCGTTGGTGTAGATGCCGTAGCCCAGCAGTTCCTGCATGGTCTCGAAAGGCAGCGTGGTCAGGTCGGGTTGAGCCGTGAGCAAGGCTCCGTTGATGGCCGTGGCATCATACTGCTTGTAGGTGTAGCTCTCGTAGCGAGACTGTGAGCGGAAGCCCGAGGTCATATTCTCTCGGAAGAGGGTCACGGAGAGGCGGTTGCCACCGGCACTGACGTCGAGGCTCACTTCCCATTTGCGGTTGCGGGCAGGCTTCAGGCGGTCATTTCGCGGGTTGCGGATATAGGTCATCAGGTTGATGCGGCGGAAGTCGGGATTCTCGTGATAGTAGTTCAGCTGCACCAGGTCGATATAGACCAGCTCGGGGAAGAGCTGTTCCATGGTGGGGTTCTTGGTGTGTTCGCCCCATCCGCCGGAAAGTCTGACGGTCACGGGCCAATGGCCTACGTCGAATCGGGGCAGGGTCCAGCCTATGTTGGCTCGAGGGTCCAGATAGGTCTTAGCGTGCATGACATGGCTTGCGGGCAGGTTTAGCATCTGTGCGGCACGCAGACCAGCCATCAGTTCTATCTTTCCACTGGCCACGGGCAGGGTGATATTTTCTTCCGCATAGGCGGCCACGGTGTGGTTGGCATGTATCTCCGACAGCTTGCGCTGACGCGAGGAGATGCCGGGATAGAGGGGTAGGGTGGGGTCGAAGACTTGTCCGGCACCGTAGTTCTTGTCCATATTCCAGTCGGCACCCAGCAAGAGGGTGTTGGGGATGAAGAGGTTCGGAACACGCAGCCGGACATTCATCTTGAAGAACAGGTTCATCGGTTCGCTGACGGCATCGTGGCGGGCCGTGTATTTGTAAGGCAGGATGACGGCATCGCTCTCTCCTTCCTCACGGGTCGTGGCGGCAATCTGCAGACGCTGCAGCTGCACCAGTCTGACGCGCTTGATGGCATCGCGCTCGTAGGAACCGGAGAAGGTGACCTCGGCCGACTTTAGCCACGTCTCGGCCTTGCGTGCCTTCAGGTCGAAGGCGGTGAGCAAGGCGAAGCGGTTGTAGGAGGACTTATAGGAGTCTTGGGCCTGCTGGTTGATGTCGGGGTCTTGCTTGTCGTTGTCGAACGAGCCGGTATAGTCGGCATTGGCCGTGAAGCCCAGGTCGTAGGAACGGAAAAGCCAGTTCTTGTTAAGGCGTGTAGAGAAGGTCAAGCGTTTGTAGTTCTCCAGTCGGTTGCGAGGGTCGGCCTTGGCGTCGAGGTAGTCAGCGCTGAGGTTGAGACTTGTCCGGCTGGGTTCCCATTCCAGTCCTTTGGAAAGGTGGAAGAGCTTGCTGCTCATGTCGGCTTTCAGGCGGGCATTGAGCTGGCGGCCGCCTTTCTTACGCTCCATCTTGACAAGTCCGCTGGTGAGGTCGCCATACTCTACGCTGGGAATGCCTCGCACAATCTCCACGCGCTCGATGTCGTCAGTGGCGATGGAGCGCATATCGACACCCTGGTTCACGTTGTCGCGGTAGGTGGCCTGTGTGTCCCAGGCCCCGGCGAGGTAGAGCATGTTGGCATTGGTAGAGATGGGGGCTCCGTCCATGATGAAGCTGGTGCCGAGAGAGCTGGTGGAGTAGTTGCTGCCGCCGCCGCCCGCCTCGCGCAGGCGAATGTTGTTGGGCGCACTGAGGGAGGGGTCGGAAGCCCTTCCTCCGGGCAGCAGTTCCAACAGGTCGGAGAAGCTGGACGGTTGGAGGTGCTCCATGGCATGTTTCTCAATGATGGAGGCACTGGTCAGGCCACGGCTTTCCTGAGCCGTAACGACAACCTCACGGATAGAGTCGGTCTTGACAATGGTGTCGTTGCGGTTGACTTGAGCTAAAGTCTGGAAAGAAACAAATATAGATATGTATAACAAAAAAATCCGACTGTTCATACTTGCAACCTTGTAATGGCGGGTGCAAAGGTATGAAGAATCGGAAATCCTGACAATACCTAAAAATCGGTATTTTTAATACCTTAAATTTGGTATTTTTTCCTTATGCCGAAGCTCCTTACAGATATTCACTGAAGTCGCAGAGCCTCATGTCGCCCTTGCGGAGGAAGGTGTCATGGAAGGCCAGTGCTGCTCTCATGTGTTGCGGCTCATGTCCCATCGGGGCAATGTGTTTCAGATAGTCGCGCAACAGGGGCTTGTAGTCTGGGTGGGCACAGTTCTCAATAATCTCATGAGCCCGACGAACCGGTCCCTTTCCCCTGAGGTCGGCAATGCCCTGTTCTGTGGCAATGATATCGACATCGTGCTCCGTGGAATCTACATGACAGCACATCGGGACGATGGCTGAAATCTTGCCGCCCTTGGCCGTAGAGGGTGTCGTGAAGATGGAGATGTAGCCGTTGCGCTCATAGTCGCAGGAGCCGCCGATGCCGTTCATCAGGGCCGAGCCACATACATGGCTGGAGTTTTCGTTACCATAGATGTCGCACTCCAACGGCGTGTTGATGGCGATGACACCCAGCCGGCGAATCACCTCGGGCGAGTTGGCAATCTCACTCTGGCGGATGGTCAGGTGCTTGGAGAAGTAGTCCATGTTGTCATAGACACGGTGCAAGGCTTCGTTGGTGACGGTCATGGCCGTTGCCGAGGCATAGCCGATGCGCCCTTCCAACATGTAGTTGATAGCGGCATCCTGCACCACTTCCGAATAGACATTGAAGCGGGGAATGAGCTTGCTGGTGCCGAGGGCTTTCAGGACGGCATTGCCCGTGGTGCCCACTCCGCTCTGGATGGGGAGAAACTGCTTGGGGATGCGCCCCGCCTTCATGTCGTCAGCCAGAAGGTCGGCCACATGCTGGCCTATGAGCATGATCTCTTCGTCGGGGTCCTTGAAGGCGCGGGCCTCCTCGGGAATGTTGCTCTCGATGACTCCGACAATCTTCTTAGGGTCTATGGAGACATAGTCGTTGCCGATGCGGTCGTAGGGCGAATGGATATCCATGACTTCACGGCAGTCCCACACTTCGCGGGGCTCCCAGGTGTCGTGCAGGAAGCGAGAATTGGGGTTGTGAAACTGGTTGTGCTCAATGATGATACGCTTGGCCAGGCGGGCAATGGTGGTTACGATACCGCCGGCAGAGGTGAGAAAGGCCTTGCACTCGGTTTCGCCCTCTTCCATGTCGCTCACCTCGATGATGGCCCAATCCACTTCACCGTAGAAACCGCGGCGCAGACGCTCTGCCATGTGGCCCAGGTGCATGTCCTCATAATCCACCTCACCGAGGTTGGTATGGGTGCGGAAGTCTTTGTTGGTGGAGAAAGGTGCCCGGAACTTCAGGGCCTTGGCGGCTGCCATGTCGCCCTCCACACTCTGACAGGAAGAAGCTCCGGTCAAGATTCCCACACCGAACTCTATGCCCTGCTCGTGCAGCCTGACGGCACGCTTGGAAAGTTCGCGGAAGATAGCTTTCGGGTTACCGTTGGGAGTAAAACCAGACAGCGCCATCATGTCGCCGTCATGAATCATCTCTGCAGCTTCTGAGGCTGTGATTCTTTTGTATGCCATGAGTCTAATTCGTCATTTTTCGCGTGCAAAGGTAGGAAAATATTATGAATTAGGAATTACGAATTAAAAATTATTTGTACCTTTGCGCCAGTTTTTAAAATATTCTGTGACAATGGATTCAAAACTTCTCATCTACAATACGCTCACTCGTCAGAAGGAGCGCTTCGAGCCCATCAACCCGCCTCATGTCGGCATGTATGTCTGCGGACCCACCGTCTATGGCGATCCACATCTGGGACATGCCCGCCCGGCCATCACGTTTGACATCCTGTTCCGCTACCTGAAGCATCTGGGTTACAAGGTGCGCTATGTGCGTAACATCACTGACGTGGGACATCTGGAGCACGATGCCGATGAGGGCGATGACAAGATAGAGAAGAAAGCCCGCCTGGAACAGCTGGAACCCATGGAGATAGCGCAGTATTACACCAACCGCTACCACCAGGCCATGGAGGCACTCAACGTGCTGCCACCCAGCATAGAACCCCACGCCACCGGACATATCATCGAACAGGAGGAACTGGTGCGCCAGATCCTCGACAACGGCTTCGCATACGAGTCGAACGGATCCATCTACTTCGACATAGAGGCCTACAACAAAAAATACAGATACGGCATACTCTCCGGCCGTACACTGGAGAATATCAAGGACGCCAGCCGCGAACTCGACGGCGTGGGAGAGAAACGCCACCAGGCCGACTTCGCCCTCTGGAAGAAGGCACAGCCCGAACACATCATGCGCTGGCCGTCACCCTGGAGCGACGGATTTCCCGGCTGGCACTGCGAGTGCACAGCCATGGGTCGCAAGTACCTGGGCAGCCACTTCGACATTCACGGTGGCGGCATGGACCTCGTCTTCCCCCACCACGAGTGCGAGATAGCGCAGGCCGTGGCCTCGCAGGGCGAGCAGATGGTGAAATACTGGATGCACAACAACATGATTACCATCAACGGACAGAAGATGGGCAAGTCGCTGGGCAACTTCATAACCCTGGAACAGTTCTTCACCGGTAACCACGAGTTGCTCTCACAGGCATTCTCGCCCATGACCATCCGCTTCTTCATCCTCTCAGCCCACTACCGCGGAACAGTAGATTTCTCCGACGAAGCCCTCGTGGCCAGCCAGAAAGGCTTGGAGAAACTGCTCACCGCCATCAGCGACCTGGAGCGCATACCACTGGCCAAGGATTGCAGCCTGGAGGCACAGAAGGTCATCGGCCCGCTGCGCCAGAAATGCTACGATGCCATGAACGACGACCTGGCCACACCGCTCGTCATTGCCCACCTCTTCGAGGCCTGCGCCCTCATCAACAAGGCCCTTGACCACCAGGTCGATATCTGTGAGGAAGGTCTCAACGAGCTGCGCTCCACGATGCACCTCTTTGCCTTCGACATCCTCGGACTGAAGGCCGAGAAAGGCAACCGCAGGGAAGAACGCGAAGAGGCCTTCGGCAAGGTAGTCGATATGGTGCTGGCCCTGCGCGCCAAGGCCAAGGCAGCCAAAGACTGGGCCACCTCCGACCAGATTCGCAACGACCTCACGGCTGCCGGCTTCGAGGTGAAAGACACCAAAGACGGCGTGTCCTGGAAGCTGAACAAATAAAACAGCATTTTCCTTGATAGTATTAAGAAAATGCTTTTGAGTGATCTATGAAAGCGTCGCCGTGCGCCGAGAGAGAGAAAGTCCCTCGCGCGCGCGTGCGCGCACTCAGAAATTTTATTTTTCATTTTTTTCCTCATTTCCTCATTTTTTGAGCCGAAATGCCGATTAACACAGGCTTTGCGGGGTGTGAGGAAATCATGAGGAAATGAGTTAATATTTCTTAAATCGCAGTTTCGAGGCTCAAAATTTCTTGTTTTTGGGTGTAAAAGTGGAGGCGGACAGAGTGTCCGAAGGGGGTCCGGACAACTTGTCCGGATGGCCCGGACACTCCGTCCGGATGCTTCGGACACTCTGTCCGGATGGCCCGTTCACTCTGTCCGGATGACCCGTTCAAAGTGTCCCGATGCGGGGTTGTCACCTGTTCGGCAAACGCAGGTCTGCCCCTCGCAGTCCTGCTGCTGTGACATGCAGCTGTAGGGGGCGGTTGCTGTCGTCGATGCGAACGTATGCCAGCAGGCAGCCATTGGCGGTCTTGCGGTGGGCGGCCTTGGCGGGGGTGGTGTCGCGTATGCTGGCGTTTTCCAGTCCGAGGAGCGTTCCTCCCGTCACTGCGCAGCTGACGTCATGCTGCCCGTCTGCAACCCTGTTGCCTTGGTCGTCGATGACTTCTATCAGCACCTGGGCGACCTCCTGTGCGGGCACCGTCTTGCAGGGCGTAAGTCGAAGGGCCGTGGCGGGTCCCGACGTCTTGATTTCATAGTGTGACAGGCAGACGCCCTGTTCGTTGCAGCCTTCTGCGCGAAGGGTTCCGGCGGTGTAGGGTATGTCCCAGTAGAGGATACCGGTCTGGTCATTGCGCTGTTGCATCTCTCCCACCTGTTGTCCATTGAGCAGCAGGCGGGCCTGCGGGGCGTTGGTGTAGCAGAAGACGCGGACGGGCTGGCCGTCCTGATAGTTCCAGAATGAAGGAGCGTCGGTCGATAGGAACTCCCGACGCGGGCGCTCCTGCTGCTGATGGCTTCCTTCGTTCGGGCGCTGACGGTCGCGCATGGGTATGGTGCCGATATAGCATACAGGCTGCTCGCTCCACAGGGCGGCGCGGAACCATCCGCGGGGCTTGCGATTGCCGGCGAAATCGAGGAGTCCTGCCGTGGAGCCCCGTGCCGGCCACGGGCCACTTTCGCCCAGATAGTCGATGCCGGTCCAGAGGAACTGACCGAAGATATGTTCGTTGTCGCGCACGGCCATCCAGGCCGCCATGTCGTGACGGTTTTCGGAGCCGTAGATGATGCGGCTGGGATATTTCAGGTGGTCAGTCTGATAGCGGCTTTCTGTATAGTTGTAGCCAACCACGTCGATGGCCTCGGGGTAGGCTGTCTCATTGCTCATCACGACTCCTGCCAGTGCACCTGTCACGGCGCGAGAGGTATCGATGGAACGGACTGTTTCAGACAGTCGCCGGGCGATGATGCCGATGCGCTCGGCATTGGGCTGGTCGGGCTTATAGCCGCCATAGATGGGTTGTGTCATGCTCTTGTCGCCATTCAGCACGGGGTGGCTGTAGGGGTCGTTGGGATAATCGACCTCGTTGCCGATGCTCCAAAGAAAGACGCTCGGGTGGTTGCGGTCTCGGCGCACCATGTCGGCCACATCGCGCTCTATCCATTCCTCAAAATAGTCGAAGGTTCCCTCATAGCCAGGCGTACCCTTGTTCCAGCCCTCCAGCCACTTGCGCTTGGGAAACTCCCACTCGTCGCTGGCCTCGTCCATGACGAGCATGCCCACCTCGTCGCAGAGGTCGTATAGCATCGGGGCATGGGGGTTGTGGCTCATGCGGATGGCATTCACTCCGATGGCTTTCAACTCCAGTAACCGGCGGTGCCACACTTCGCGGGGTACGGCAACGCCGAGGACACCGGCATCGTCGTGCAGGCAGACGCCTTTGACCTTCGTCTGACGGCCATTGAGGTAGAAGCCGTGGTCGGCCTGAAAGTCCAGTGTGCGCAGACCTGCGCGCACATGGTCGTGGTCAATCTCTGCTCCATTGCTTTTCAGCGTGATGTCTATATTATATAAATAAGGTGTGTCGAGGTCCCAACGGTGAGGCGAGGAAAGGTTGAGACTGACGGTCTTCTTGTCATGGTGACCAATGGCAGTGGCAGCCTGTGCCACGATGTTTCCGTCGGCATCGCTCATGGCAATCTCTGCCGTCAGTTGACGGGAGGGCTCGCCGTCGGTGGCGACATCGACCTCTACGACGGCCGACTGCCCGTCTATAGTCTTGAGCCGGTAGGCGGTGCCCCATTGGGCAAGGTGGGTCTTTGAGGATGTGATAAACCACACATCGCGATAGATGCCGCTGCCAGTGTACCACCGGGAGTCTGCCTGGCGGCTGTGGTCAACCCTTACGGCCAACACGTTGTCGCCCTTGGGGTTGAGATAGGGGGTGAGTTCGTAGAGAAACGAGGCAAAGCCACTGGGTCGCTTGCCCAGCAGATGACCGTTGAGATACACCTCGCTGCGGTTATAGACACCTTCGAAGTAGATGAAGGAGGAAGCCGACGGACGGTCTGTCAGGAAGTGTTTGCGATACCAGGCAACACCGCCGGGAAGATAGCCGGTACAGGAGAAAAGAGTTGGTGACATCTGACCCTCTACAGACCAGTCGTGTGGCACGGTGAGTCTGCGCCAACTAGTGTCATCGTAGTCGGGCTTGGCCATGGAGGCATCATCCTGCTGGATGAAAAGCCAGTCGTCGTTGAACTTTTCAGCCTGTCCGAAACCTGCTTGTGCCCATAGCTGGGTGGAGATGGGTGCAAGGAAAAGGAGGAGAAGATGAGAAAAAAGTCGCTTCATGAGTTTATGGTTTTTGTGCGGGAAAAGAAAAACCCCCACTATTCCTTTGCAGGAGCATAGCGGGGGTATTGTTGTGGTTTGTGATTACTTCTTTGCTTTCTTGCCTTTGGCAGCTTTCTTCTGAGCGGCAGCCAGTGCCTTCTTGGCAGCGGCTTCGCCCTTCTTGTCGAAGGTGTCCCAATAGAGTGCTCCGAAAGCTTTCAGCTGTGAGGTGAAGGCCTTGGCAGCGGCTTCCGTCTGAGCTTCGTCGGCAGGAGCGGCCCAGGCATGGCGGTAGCCTTTCACGTCGTTCCAGTGGCCGCGGGTGAAGTCGGGAACTTCCACGGGCATGTTGCCATTATCCATCGACATGCTTCCCAACTCTGCCAGGCAGCACCACTCGGCCAGGTCATAGACGTCCATGTCGAGAGGCAGACCGTTGCGCAGGCAATAGACGAAGCGGCTGTCCATGATGAAGTCCATGCCGCCGTGGCCTCCCACTTCCTTGGCTTCCTCACCATATTTCTTGACGATGGGGCTGGTGAACTTCTTCACAAGCTCAGCCTGGTCGGCTTCGGGCAGATAGTCGTGAGCAGAGAGATTCTCGTGGTTGGGCTTCACGCCGGCAGCTGTCATCTCCTTGGCGGAGAGGGCATAGCCTTCGACAGGATATTTGTTGGCAAAGCCAGTGGTGCCGGTCAGCTGATACATGCGGTTGTAGGGCTGCGGTGTCATCACGTTATGATGAATCTCGATGACCTTACCATTGTCTGTGGAGATGAGGGTGGTGGTGTGGTCGCCGTTGCGGAAGGCCTCATCCTTGCCCGTGCGGTCCTTGACCAGTTTTTTGCCAACCACAGACTTAGTGTCCATGGCTACGAGGGTCTTCATGCGGTCGCCACGATGGATGTTGAGAACCTGTGCGATGGGGCCCAGGCCGTGGGTGGCATACACGTCGCCGCGGAACTTCTTGTTGAAGTCCAGGCGCCATCCCAGTTTGTCGGCACTGTCTTTCTTCCAGTAATAGTCCCAGAAGGGGCTCAGGTCGTGACGGTAGGCTCCCATGGTGTAGATGACTTCGCCGAAGACACCGTGTTGTGCCATGTTCAGGGAGTTCAGCTCAAAGAAGTCGTAGCAGCAGTTTTCCAGAATCATGCAGTGGAGTTGCTTCTTTTCTGCCAGGTTGATGAGCGTCCAGATCTCGTTCATATTCATCGCAGAGGGGACTTCAATGGCCACATGTTTGCCGTTCTCCAGAGCTTCGCGTGCCACGAGGAAGTGATGAATCCAGTCGGTAGCGATATAGACAACGTCGATGTCGGGGCGCTTGCAGAGTTCCTTATAGCCGTCTTCACCATAATAGATGTCGGCAGCAGGCATGCTGGCATTGCGCAGGAATTTCTGACAACCTTCTGCACGTTCCTTCACATAGTCGCAAAGGGCCATGATCTGGATACCGGGTATGTGGGTCCAACGCTCTACGGCACCTGGACCACGCATGCCGAGACCGACGAAGGCCACACGCACGACGTTCATCTTCGGAGTCGTCAGGCCGAGCACACTTTTCTGCCCAGCCTCGCGGGCAGGCACCTTGGTGACGATGGTTCCATTCTTTACTTCATAGGGCCAGTTGAAAGGTCCTGCCTCCGGCTGTTGAGCGGAGATGCTGATAGTGGGCAGCATCATGACAGCTGCCAACAGCAAAAGAATAAATGATTTCTTGTTCATTTGTAAATTGGTTATTTAGGTTGATTCTTCGTTAAAGGTCAATATATGCGACAAAAGTACAAATTATTTTTTAAACAATAGATGTTATTCCCTAAAAAAGATTATTTTTAGAACTCTTTTATGCTGATTTCCTGACAGGAGGTCTGGTGGAGGTTTGTCGATTTTGACTTAAATCAAAAAAAAGGGAGAAAACGAAAGGAGTGGAAGAAAATGCTTGTCGGGAAAAGAAAATGACCGTACCTTTGCACCGTGTTCAAGAGAGAACACACCCCAAAAAATAGAAATAAGGTTTTCATTAGGTTAGTAGTTTGATAGATTTTAAGGTAAAGATTTTGTTTTGAGATTCATTTGAATCCAAAGCTAAAGAGTCCGGTGCGAGTGATCGTATCGGCCTTTTTATTTTCAAAGAAAACTTAAAAAAACCTTACCTAATCCATATTTTACATAATAAAGTATTAAAAAAGACCGCTAATTGAGGATTTCTGATTAAATTTGCACCAAAATTTTTCAAAAGAAAATAATGAAAAGGAAATTAACCAATATTTTCCTGTCGTTTGTTGCGACCTGTTGTCTCACGTCGTGTCTAAACGATGGTGATGATGAGGTGACGCTTGTCTATTACGATGATACGGCCATTACCTCCTTTACCCTCGGAACCTTGGAGAGGCAGATGACAGGTAAGGACAGCAAAGGTCAGGACAGTGTCTATACAACCACATTGAATGCCGGTGTCTATAAGTTCCGCATCAACCAGCAGACGAGAGAAATATACAACCCAGACTCTCTCCCTTATGGAACGGATGTGTCGAAATGTACCTGTACGGTGAGTACCAAGAATTCAGGAACGGTTGTTATCAAAGTTACTCCTGAAACTGAAGAGGATGACAGTCTTTACTTGGTTTCCAGTAGCGACTCGTTGGATTTTTCCTATCCTCGAGAGCTGCGTGTCTATAACGGACGCGCCACGGCTTATCGCAGCTATACGCTGAAGGTAAATGTGCACCAACAGAAGGAAGACGACTTTGGCTGGCAGAGTCAGACACAAAGCGAGGATTTGCGGCAACTGACCAACAAGCGCGTTGTCAGTCTGAATGGACGCCTGTTGGTCTTTGGCCGGAGGGCAGGGGCTGGCGCCTTGTTCCTGTCTGATGACGGTAAGGAATGGCGAGCTGCTCAGAGCAATGTCAACATGGTGCTTGATGCTAACGTGGGAGAAAATATGGCAGTATATAACGGGAAACTTTATATCCTGACAGGAAACCTCGTATTGAGTTCTCCCGATGGCGAACAATGGACACAGGAGACCAGCAATGCTACACTCGTCAAACTGATAGGAGCCGGAAAGAACGCCCTCTATGCACTCACCGCTACGGGACTGAGTTCGTCGGCTGACGGAAAGACATGGACTCCTGAAACACTTGACGATCATGTTACATTATTGCCGACCGAAAACCTTCAGCTGGTCAGTCTGCCGCAGCAGACAGTGGCAGGTTTTAATCGCCTGTTGCTCTTCGGAAACCGAAATAAAACAGACTACCCTGCTGACCGGAAGACGATGATTTGGGGGAAAATAGAAACCACCGGACCAAATGCCGTGAACGAGCCTTGGACCTACTATAGCCTTGATGAAGAGGTGGTGCGCACGCTGCCACGTCTCGACGGACTGCAAGGCCTGGTCTATGACAAAAAGGTGTATGCCTTTGGCACAGTGTCATCTGACAATACCTCTGAATCCTATGTCGTTTACTATACAGAAAACAGCGGCCTGACATGGACACTTACCAGCAGCTACCAGTTGCCTGCAGAACTGGTCACCGCCAACGAAACTTTCACCCTGACAGTGGACAACAACGACTATTTGTGGCTGGTAGGAGAGAATGGCAAGATATGGAAGGGACGCCTTAGCCAGCTGGGATGGTAGTCCTTTAAAATAAAGAGATGCTTATGCGTAGAGTCTTCGTTGCAGTCGTTATCCTGTTGGTCTCAGTTATCAGAGTGCTGGCACAATCAGAACTGGAATACCGGATGGAGATAGGGCTGGGTACAGGTATGATGACTTATGAGGGGGACTTCAATGACGGAGTTTTCAAGGAAATGCAACCCATGGCAACCATCATGGCACGACGTGTGCTCAATCCCTACATGGCCTTCCGACTGGCGGCAACATACGGGAAAATCAAGGGCTCCTCACAGAATGTAGAGACCTATTATCCCGACTTTCAGACGACACCCTACGAGTTCAGCAACTCGCTCGTCGATGTGAGCCTGACCTATGAATATAACTTCTGGCCGTATGGCACCGGGCGCGACTACCGTGGAGCACAGCGGCTCACACCGTTTGTCTTCGGGGGCCTGGGCATAACTTCAGCCAGTGGTAACGGAAAGAGTGCTACCACAGCCAATGTTCCGATAGGACTTGGATTGAAATACAAGATAGCACCTCGGCTGAACCTCGGCCTGGAGTGGGCAGTCCACTTCTCTATGAGTGACAAACTCGACGGAGTGGCAGACCCTTATTATGTGAAGAGTAGCGGGCCATTTAAGAATACCGACTGCTACAGCGTCCTTCAGCTGTCACTGACCTACAGTTTTTGGGCGAAGTGTAAAGTGTGTCATAACCAAGACGAATAAAGACATGGTAACAATAGATAAAACAAGGATTCCTCAGCACATCGCTATCATCATGGATGGCAACGGACGCTGGGCCAACGAACAAGGCTTGCCACGCAATATGGGACATCAGGCAGGTGTGGAAACGGTAAGACGTATCACCTCGGAATGTGTGCACCTCGGCGTGAAATACCTGACACTCTACACCTTTTCTACAGAGAACTGGAACAGGCCTGCCGATGAGGTGGCGGCATTGATGGGACTGGTGCTGAGCTCGTTGGAAGATGAAATCTTCATGAAGAACAATGTACGTTTCCGCGTTATCGGTGATATGAACCGATTGCCAGAGGCTGTGCGTGACAAGTTGCGCGAAACAGAAGAACATACGGCTGCCAATGATGCCATGACGATGGTGGTGGCCCTTAGCTACTCCAGTCGTTGGGAGATTACCGAGGCCGTGCGTAGCCTGGCAGGCTGCAAGCCAGAAGAAATCACGGAGGAAGTCGTCAGTCAGCATTTAGCTACCAACTTCATGCCTGATCCAGACTTGCTCATCCGAACGGGAGGCGAATTGCGTATCTCCAACTACTTGCTTTGGCAGATAGCCTACTCGGAGTTGTATTTCTGCGACACCTACTGGCCAGACTTCAAGGAGGCTGACCTCCACAAGGCCATTGCCAGCTATCAGAGCAGGCAGCGACGTTTCGGAAAGACTGAGGCTCAGGTTGAGGAAGGAGCATGAATAAGAGCCATCGACAAGAATAATGAAATAATGATGACCATGACATATATATATAATAAGGTGGAGAAAGTCCGCAGATCAGTGCTGCTCATGAGTGTACTTGCCATGCAGGCACTGTTCTTCATACCACAACTTTCGGCGCAGGACAAGTTGGTGAATCCCACCATCTCTTATACCGGCTCACCCCGAGTATGTATCTTGGGAGGCATTAATGTTTCGGGAATCTCCAATTATGAAGACTATGTGCTTGCCGGCATATCCGGGCTCACCGTCGGACAGGAATTGGAGGTGCCGGGAACAGAGATTACCGAGGCAATGAAAAGATATTGGAAGCACGGCCTGTTTTCAGATGTCAGCATCACTGCCGACTCTATTGTTGGAAACAAAATCTGGTTGCATGTATGGTTGACCAGTCGTCCGCGAGTGTCCACTATCAACTATGTAGGCTTGAAGAAAAGTGAGCGTGAGGACATGGAGAAGAAGCTCGGTCTGCTGAAGGGCATGAGTATCCATCCCAACCATCTGGACAGAGCCAAGATCTTGGCCAAGAAATATTTTGATGATAAAGGCTTCAAGAATGCAGAGGTGGAAATCATGCAGCGCGAAGATATCTCGCAGAAGAACCATGTCATCTTGGATGTCATCATCGATAAGAAGGAAAAGATTCGAGTCAGAAAGATTTATCTGGCTGGCAATAAGAACCTCTCCAACAGGAAGATTAAGGGGTCGCTCTTCACCAAAGGAGCCTTTACCAAGACCCATGAGGCAGGAACCCTGGCCAATATCTTCAAGTCCAAGAAACGCTTTACGCCCGAGCGTTTCAAGGAAGACAAGCAAAACCTCATCCAGAAATACTATGAGCTGGGCTATCGTGATGCCGTCATTCTGGAGGATAGTGTCTGGATGCACGATGCCAAGCATGTCAACATCTTCCTGAAGGTCGATGAAGGAAAGAAATACTATATCCGAAATATCACCTGGGTGGGTAACACCATCTACCACACGGAATATCTCAGCAAGCTGCTCGGCATGAAGAGTGGCGACGTCTATAACCAGAAGCTCCTGAACAAGCGCCTTACAGAAGATGAAGATGCCGTGGGCAACGAATACTGGAACAACGGATATCTCTTCTACCGTCTCGATCCGACAGAGGTAAACATCATGGGCGACTCCGTGGATTTGGAGATGAGAATTGTGGAAGGTCCACAAGCCCATATCAGTCATGTACGAATCAACGGCAACGACCGTATCTATGAGAATGTGGTGCGTCGTGAGCTCCGCACAAAGCCGGGCGACCTCTTCTCTAAAGATGCCCTCATGCGTTCAGCCCGCGACCTGGCTTCCATGGGCCACTTCGACCCGGAGAAGGTCAGTCCCGACGTGAAGCCCCATCCTGATGACGGTACGGTGGATATCAACTGGAACCTGGAGCAGAAGTCCAACGACCAGGTGGAGTTCTCGCTCGGTTGGGGACAGACGGGTGTCATCGGACGAGTTGGCCTGAAACTGAACAATTTCTCCATGGCCAACCTCTTCAACAAGAACAAAGAGCACCGCGGCATCATGCCCATCGGTGATGGTGAGACACTGTCTATCGGAGCACAGTCAAATGGTACATACTACCAGTCATACAATATCAGCTACGGAACCAATTGGCTCGGTGGCAAGCGACCGACGCAGTTTAATGTCGGTGGATTCTACTCACGTCAGACTGACGTCTCGAGCAATTACTATAACAATAGCTACATGAGCAACTACTATAACTACATGCTGGGTTATGGTTCGTATGGTGGTGGCTATTACAATATGGAGAACTATTACGATCCCGACAAATACATCCAGATGTTTGGTGTGTCTGTAGGATGGGGTAAGCGTCTGCGCTGGCCGGACGACTTCTTCTTCCTGTCGCTACAGCTGGGCTTCACTCGCTACATGATGAAGAACTGGCGCTACTTCCTGATTACCAATGGTAACTCCAACAACCTCAATCTAAATATCTCGCTGAACCGTACGTCAACCGACAACAACCTGTTCCCACGAAGCGGTTCGGAGTTCACAGCGTCCTTGACGCTTACGCCGCCATGGTCGCTCTTTAGCAACAAGGACTATAAGAACCTTGCCAACAACTACAATTCGCCTAACTACCAGGCAGAGCAGCAGGAGAAATACCGCTGGGTGGAATACCATAAGTGGAAGTTCAAGGCACGCACCTTTACCCCGCTGACCAAGGGCGTAAAGTGTTTCGTGTTGATGACGCGAGTGGAACTGGGTATTCTCGGTGCCTACAACAAGTATAAGAAGTCACCGTTTGAAACCTTCTATATGGGAGGTGACGGTATGAGTGGCTACTCAACGGGATATGCAGAGGAGACTATCGGTCTGCGTGGCTATGAGAATGGCTCGCTCACTCCCTACTATGAGGAGGGCTATGCCTACGATCGTTTCACGGCAGAGTTGCGCTACCCGTTCATGTTGGGCAACACCACCATCTATGGTCTGACATTTGTGGAAGCAGGTAATGCCTGGCACCATAGCAGTAAGTTCAATCCCTTCGACATGAAGCGTTCTGCCGGCATCGGTGTTCGCGTCTTCCTCCCGATGGTTGGATTGATGGGTATCGACTGGGCTTATGGATTCGACAAGGTGAAGAACGGCAACATCATGGAGAAGGGTGGAAGCAACTTCCACTTTATCCTGGGACAGGAGTTCTAAGGAGTGATGAGTGAAACGTAATCAATGAATCGTTTAAAAAAGAGGAGAAAAGAGATATGATCAGAAAGATTTTCATCAGCATCGCATTGCTCGTAGCCTTCATTGCCACGGCTTCGGCACAGAAGTTTGCTTTGCTCGACATGGAGTATATCCTGAAGAACATACCCGCCTATGAGCGTGCCAACGAGCAGCTCAACCAGGTGAGCAAGAAGTGGCAGGCGGAAGTTGAGGCTCTCAACACGGAGGCTGCCACCATGTATAAGAACTATCAGAACGAGGTGGTGTTCCTTTCGCAAGAACAAAAGAAAGACCGTCAGGAGGCCATCATGCAGAAAGAAAAGGAGGCCAGTGACTTGAAGCGTAAGTACTTTGGGCCTGAGGGTGAGCTTTTCAAGAAGCGCCAGAGTTTGATGTCGCCTATTCAAGACGAAATCTATAACACGGTGAAAGAAATCTCAGAGATGCGTGGCTACAGCCTTGTGCTTGACCGGGCCAGCGACACGGGCATCATCTTCGGCTCTCCGAGCATCGACATCAGTAACGAGGTGCTCCAGAAACTGGGATATTAAGAAAGAATAAATCATAACAATAACAAAAAACAAAAGACAGAAAAATGAAAAAGATTATTTTAGCATTGTTGCTTCTGGCACCTGTAACAGTCTTTGCACAGAAGTTTGGATGTGTTGACTATGACGCCATTGCACAGAACCTGCCCGAATATGCCAAGGCTCAGGGAGACCTGCAGGCTATGGCCAAGCAGTATGAGAACGAACTGAAGGGTTTGCAGGAAGAATTCCGTCGTCAGGCTGATGACTACGACAAGAAGAAATCTACCATGAGTGCTACCGACCAACAGTCAACGGAACAGAAGCTGATGGAAATGCAGCAGAAGATACAGCAGTCCTATGAGGACAATTCCCAGGAGCTTCAGAAGAAGCAGCAGGAACTTCTCCAGCCCATCCAGATGAAGGTTGCCAAGGCCATTGAGAATGTTGGCACCCAGGGCGGCTATGTCTATATCGTGATGAAAGGCTCACTGCCGTTCATCAACCCCACTCTTTGTGAAGATGTCACCGAGGCTTGCAAGTCCGAGGTCATCAAGTTGAAGTAAACAACGTCTGTTTTGAATCATTGTCATTCATGAAGAAACAAATCATAATGCTGGTTGCTCTTGTGTTGTCGCTAACGGTGTCAGCACAAGAGCAACAGGCTTCTGCAGAGCAGCCTGCAGCTCCTCTTTTTGGCTATCTGAACTATGATGAGGTGTTGTCGGGCATGACAGACTATGCCCTCGTCAAGCGTAACCTTGGTGACTTGCGCATCAAGTATGACGCAGAAACGAAGCGCAGTGAAGAGGAGTTCAACAAGAAGTTCGAAGAGTTCCTGGAGGGACAGCGCGACTTTGCCCCGTCTATTCTGCGGAAGCGACAGTCGGAGATTCAGGACATGATGGACCGCAATGTCGCCTTCAAGGAAGAGTCCATACGTCTGCTGAAACAGGCAGAAGAGGATGCCATGAAGCCGCTCCATGAGAAACTTGCCAAGGCCATCCAAACGGTGGGTGCCAAACTTGGCTTAGCCTTTGTCTTGAACACATCGTCCAACACGCTCCCCTACATCGACCCTGTGCGTGGTGTCAACATCACCGATGCGGTGAAGGAGGTGCTTGAGGCCAACCAATAATCCCTTCCCCCCCCTTGTCGGATGATGTCGATGTTTTCCTCTGCCCCAGGTCCCATAGGAGTCTTTGACTCCGGCTATGGTGGACTGACCATTCTGCATGGCATTCGCCAGCAGTTGCCCGAATATGATTATCTGTATTTGGGCGACAATGCTCGTGCCCCCTATGGTCCCCGCTCCTTCGATGTGGTCTATCAGTTCACCCGTCAGGCTGTCATGAAGCTCTTCTCCTTAGGTTGCCATCTGGTTATCTTAGGTTGCAACACAGCTTCTGCCAAAGCCCTACGCAGCATACAGCAGCGCGACATAGCCGAGTGGGACAAAAACCGACGAGTGCTGGGTGTCATCCGACCAACGGCAGAGGTTATCGGGCATCTGACAAAAAACAACCATGTGGGCCTTTTGGCTACAGAGGGAACCGTGAAGAGTGGAAGCTACCAGCTGGAAATCAATAAGTTCTGGCCAGACATCAAGGTGTCGGGTGTGGCCTGTCCCTTCTGGGTTCCGCTGGTGGAGTATAATGAGGCCGACTCCCCTGGTGCCGACTATTTTGTGAAGAAGCGCATTGACGAGCTCATGCGCAAAGACCCCGACATCGACGCCGTCATCTTAGGCTGCACCCATTATCCGCTGCTCATGCCTAAGATATTAAAGTACATACAGCCCGGTGTGCGCATTGTTCCGCAGGGCGAGTATGTGGCAGATAGTTTGAAGACCTATCTTGAACGTCATCCGCAGATAGAGCGTGTCTGCACCAAGGGTGGTAAGGTGAGTTATCTGACCACTGAGAATCCCGACCGCTTTCAGGAGAGTGCACAAATCTTCCTGCACGAACGTGTCAACGTTCGGCATGTTCATCTGGAATAAAAGCAGTGTTTTACTTCATCAGTTTTTGAGAGAAAGACCTGACGGGATACCATGCTGCCAGTGCTCCTACCACAACGACTGTGATGAAGACCATCAGCACGTCTATGTAGTGCACGCTGACGGGATAGGCTTCAATGATGAATGTTCCCGACTTGTTGCCCAGCGACACCAGGCCGAACTGCTGTTGTATCAGACAGAGCAACAGTCCGATACCAATACCTGCCACGGCGCCGGTCATCGAGATCAGATGTCCTTCCAACATAAATATTTGTGTAATCTGTTTGTTGGTGGCACCCAGGTTGCGCAAGGTCGTCACATCGTCTTTCTTGTCAATCATCAGCATCGAAAGGCTGCCGATGATGTTGAAGCAGGCCACCACCAGGATGAAGGTCAGGAAGATGTAGGCCAGAATCTTCTCTATTTGCATAATCTTGAAAGTGTCAGCCTGTTGTTCATAGCGGTCGAGCACCTTGTATCTGCCTTCTGCCAGTTTTTTGATTTTTGTCTTCACGAGGTCAATGTCGCTGCCGTCTTTCAGGCGTAGCTCCAGGGAAGACACCATGCCCTGCTGTCCGAAGAGGCGCCGTGCAAAGGCAATGCTGGTGAGCACCAGGCTTTTGTCGTACTTCGACTGGTTCACGGCAAAGACAACGCCTGGCGAGATAACCGAGTCAACCATAAAGCCTCCCGACGGGTCGCCCACATCCACCTGTCCTTCCCTCATGGGTGCGTATAGCTTCAGGTAGTCTGCAAAGTAGGCACCCATGCCCAGGTCTTGTGCCAGTCGGATGCCAACGGTGCCATATTCCAGGTTGGCGGCATGCAGGCTGAAGTCTCCGTCTCCATAGAGGATGTCTTCAATGTGAGTAAGCTCCGAAAAATTGTCCTCTACTCCCTTCACCCTGACCATAGCCTGTCGGTCGTGGTAGATGGCCAGCGCCTGATCTTCCAGGCTCTCTGTTGCCACGTCCACCTCCGGCAGCTGTTTGATGGCCAGCAGACACGGGTCGTCAGCCGGTGCCGTTTTTCCCATGACGGGTGTCACTTCCAGTTGGGGGTCGAAAGACGTGAACAGCGTTGCCACCAAGTCGTGGAAGCCGTTAAAGACGCTCAGTACGACCACCAGTGCCATGGTGGCCACCATCACGCCCGTCATGGAGATGGCCGAGACGATGTTGATGGCATTGGTACTCTTCTTGGAGAAGAGGTAGCGGCGTGCTATGTAGAAAGGAAACCTCATGCTGACTCTACACTCCTTTTTTTAAAAAACTCCTCGTCTTACTTTGCCAGCAGTTCATCAATGTGCTCTATATAGTCGAGGCTGTCGTCGATGAAGAAGCGCAGCTCGGGAATGATGCGCACCTGCTTGCCCACCCTTTTGCCCAGGTCGTAGCGTATGGTCTTTATGTTGGTGTTCACATTGCTGATGATTTCTTCAGCCTTCTCGCTGGGAAACACGCTCAGGTAGGCAGTGCAGACGCTCAGGTCGGGGCTCACCTTTGCCCGTGTCACGCTGACCATCACGCCGTGCATCATCCTTGTCTGACTCTGGAATATCAGGCTCAGCTCCTTCTGAAAGAGCCGTGCTATTTTGTTTTGTCTGGTCTCTTGCATATTCTTTTAGAGATTGAATTTGCTGCAAAGGTAATCATTAAAAGTGAAAATCGGAATAAGAGGAAACACTTTTTAGTGATGATTGAAAAATAAACAGGTACGATTGAACCTCAGAAATCATCACTAAATGCCTGATGAATCAATCTTCCGTATGAGGGTCAGTCCGTCGCGAAGTGGGAGCAGCACTTTTTCCACTCGCCGGTCGTTGGCCAGGTGGTCGTTGAAGCGTCGGATGCCCACCGTCTGTTGGTCGTGGTCGTAGGCCGTGTCGGCCACATGTCCGTCCCACAGCGTGTTGTCGGCCAGCAGGAAGGCGCCCCCTTTGAGCAGCGGCAAGAGTGCCTCGTAGGTCTCCACATAGGTGCGCTTGTCACCGTCCATGAAGACAAGGTCGAAGTCAATGCCTAACTTCGGAGCCTCTGTGGTGGCGTCGCCGATGCGGAAATCCACATATTCGGCCCAGGGCGACTGCTCTATCCACGGCCGGGTGAAGTCCTCCATCTCGTCGTTTATCTCAAAAGTCCATACCCGTCTTCTTGTCTGTCTGCGGCTTTCGTCGGTCTGTTTCTCCAGCGAGGCGAGGCCCTCAGCCATGCAGAGGGCGGAATAGCCGCTGAAGGTTCCCACCTCCAGGATGTTCTCCGGTCGGACCATCTGCACCACCATCTTCAGCAGACGGCCTTGCAGGTGTCCGCTCGCCATCCTGCCGTGTATGGTGTGAATGTTGGTAGCCCGCCACAACCGATACAGGTAGTCAGGCTCCCGGTCGGTGTGGTCTTCTATATAGCGATCCAGTCCTTGCATCATAGAAACGACTCCACGGCCAACCGGTAGCTGTCCAGGCCAAACCCGCAGATGACCCCTCTGCAGGCTGCTGCCATCATCGAGTGGTGGCGAAACTCCTCCCGCCTGTGCACATTACTGATATGAACCTCCACCACGGGCGTCTTCAGCGCCTTGATGCAGTCGTGCAGCGCAATGCTCGTATGGGTGTAGGCACCGGCATTCAGCACGATGCCGTCGGCCGAGAACCCCACCTCCTGCAACTTGTTGATCAGCTCGCCCTCCACGTTACTCTGGTAGTAGTCTATCTCCACCTGGGGATATTGTTGGCGAAGGGTGGCAAGAAAGCTGTTGAAGTCGTTGCTCCCGTAGATGTCGGGCTCTCGTGTCCCGAGCAGGTTCAGGTTTGGTCCGTTGACGATTTGTATCTTCATGTCAGAGAAAATTTGTATATTTGCGGACAAAAATAAGAAAAATAATGGAGACCAACAAGAAATCAGACACAAATGTCGTCAAGGGCTACATCAGATACCTCAAGTTGGAGCGCAACTTCTCGCCCAACACGCTGGAGGCCTATCGCCACGACCTGCAACTGTTGGCGGCTTACTGCCAGCGCGAGCAGCGCGCCGTGGAGAGTCTGTCGCTGGCCGACCTGCAGCACTTTGCCTCCACCCTCCACGAGCAGGGCATCGGTCCCACCTCCCAGGCACGCGTATTGAGCGGCGTGCGCTCCTTCTATCGCTACCTGAGACTGGAAGGCTACATTGCCGACGACCCCACCGAACTCTTGGAGTGGCCCCGCCTGGGGCTCCACCTCCCCGAGGTGCTCACCACGGCCGAGGTCGATCAGCTGGAGCGCTCAGTCGATCTGAGCAAGTGGGAGGGGCAGCGCAATGTGGCCATCATCGAGGTGCTCTTCTCCTGCGGTCTGCGCGTGTCGGAGCTCACTAACCTAAAGCTCTCCGACCTCTACCTTGACGAGGGCTTCATCCGGGTTTTAGGAAAAGGCAGCAAGGAGCGCCTCGTCCCCATCTCACCGCAGGCCGTCAGGGAGCTGAAGAAGTGGTTCCTCGACCGTAACCTCATGAATATAAAGCCCGGCGAGCAAGACTACGTCTTCCTCAACCGCCGTGGTGCCCACCTCACGCGCACCATGATACTCATCATGATCAAGCGCCAGGCCGTTGCAGCAGGCATCCATAAGACCATCTCTCCCCACACCCTGCGCCACACCTTTGCCACAGCACTCCTGGAGGGCGGTGCCGACCTCCGCGCCATCCAGGCCATGTTAGGGCACGAAGACATCGGTACCACCGAAATCTATACCCACATCGACACCTCCCTGCTGCGCCAGGAAATCCTCAACCACCACCCCCGCAACATCCTCTGGAGAGAGAAACACGAAAAAAAAGAATAACACAGAAACAGCGGATTTAGCCCATGGCCAAACCCGCTGCATCTGCGTTGTCGTAGAGTTTTTTCTTCCTTCCGTCATTTATCTTTACAAAGGTTTTTTGGAATCTGGAAAAGCAGTTGTCCAAAGTCATATCTTTCTGACCTCAGCCTGGGTCCATCTCACACCTCTGCAGGCGTCAATAAATAAGCTCGGGAAGGCAAAACAGGCCCTTTCCTTTTTCCTGTAAGCAGAAATTTTTGTCAAAAGGCAGAACGGCATACAAGCCCAAAGGCCTGACTTTTGGCACCCTAAAACACTGAGAACGAAAACAAACTCGTATGACTTTAGCTCAGAAAGTGGTTGGGTTTCGTAAAGAAATTGACAGACTTTAGCTTCTAAAGTGGTTGAGTTTGGCGACGAAAGTGACAGACTTTAGCTTCTAAAGTGGCCGAGTTTGGCAGCGAAAGTGATAGACTTTCTGGAAAAAAGTGGCCGAGTTTCGCGGAGAAAGTGATAGACTTTGGCGGAAAAGAGGCTTACTTTTGAAAAAAGAGCATCCTTTTGAGGCAGGCAGGGTAATTCACTCTCAATCCTTGGAAAAAGACAGGTTTCGAGGATTCGCAATACTCGCAAAATGAAGACCAGCGATAAGTCTTTTTTCAGAAAGCCCCCAAATTCCATCTGAAATTCGAAGTTTTTTTGACAAAAAGCTCACGATAGTTTCCGAAGTTGCATAAAAAATAGACCTCCCGGAAGGTGAGCGTTGCCCCGAAAGTCGCAATCAGTTAAAAAAACAAAAATCAGACAAATAATAATGAAATATCATCATCTTTTCATATCTTTGTAATTTAAAACTAAGTTTATACCATGGCATTCGGACTGAACATGTTGAAAAAGATCAAATCACATTATCGTCGGCAGGCATTGCAGCGCGTGATGATGATGGGAAAAGGCAGTTGTGTTCACGAAGAAGCCGAAATCAACAATCTTCAAGGGAAGTCGGGCAGAGAGCATTTGAAGATAGGAGCCAACACTCATATTAGGGGTGAGTTGACCGTCTATCCCTATGGCAGTGGCATTCATATTGGCGACTACTCGTATGTGGGACGTTATTCTGTCATTCGTGCCGGCAACAACGTGTCTATAGGAAACCATGTCCTCATTGCTCATCAGGTAACCATCATGGACACAGACTCTCACGAGATAGACGCGGAGGAACGTGCCAGGTCTCACATGCTTATGCTAAAGGAAGGCCATCCCCATTCTCCAGGTCATGTAAAGACGCTTCCCGTCGTTATCCACGACCATGTGTGGATATCCTGTAACGTCTGTATCTTAAAGGGTGTGACCATTGGTGAAGGAGCGATCGTGGCTTCGGGAAGTGTTGTTACAAGGGATGTTCCAGCCTGGACGCTTGTTGCCGGCAATCCGGCAAAGGTTATTAAACCGTTGAAAAAGAATGAGAATATTCAGATTTGTCAGGAAACTGAAGAAAAATAGGAAGGCTCGCATGCTGGAGCGGTATGCCGAGATAGGGAACTCTGTCAATCGTGGCATTAGTATCCGGCTTGACAAACCACAGGACAGAAAATACCTGTTTATAGGTGATGACAGCATTGTGGGCGGCAACTTTATCTTTGAGTCAGAGGCCGGAAAGATAACCATAGGCAACCATTCTTATGTCGGGGGGGGTACTTTTATCAGTCGCTCGAGCATAGAGATTGGAGACAACGTGACCATAGCCTGGGGTGGAACAATGTATGATCATGACTCCCACTCGCTGGATTTCATGAAGCGCAGGAAAGATATTGACGACGAGTTGAGTGATATCCGGGTCGGCCACAATTTTATTGCCCATAAAGACTGGAGTGACGTAAAGAGTAAGCCCATCAGGATTTGCGATGATGCATGGATAGGTATGAATGTTATTATCTTAAAAGGCGTTACAGTCGGCGAAGGAGCCGTTGTCGGAGCGGGCAGTGTGGTGACCAAGGATGTACCGTCGTGGACCGTCGTGGCGGGAAATCCTGCCAAGGTTGTAAAAAGACTACGTTAAAGGTGAAGAAGATATGAAGAGCTATCGTAGCTTGCTGGAGTCTGTCCATGGTAACATCTGCGGACGAGAGGACATCGAGTGGTCCAACTTCTGGTATGACAGAGCCAATGGCGAAGATGTCCGTCGGATATTGCTTGTCGGCGACTCTACGTCCAGGATGGTCAGGAGTCGGCTGGCCAAGGAGCTGAACGAGCCGGTAGATTTGTTGGGCACATCCTCCGGTCTGCACGACAGTTTGTTTTGTAGTCAGGTGGATGCTTTCTTCGAATGTGGTCGGCGTTATGATGCTGTTTTCATACAACTGGGCAACCATTCGAGAGTCAATGATGACGGCGAGACTTATCAAACAGAAGACTATGACAGATTCGGCAGAGACCTCCGGGCTTTGATAACCTTTTTGCAGCAGTATTCCGACCGCATTATTTTGGAGACAGTGTTTTTCTGTGTGAAGCCACTGGGGAAAATCTCTTCCTGGATAGAAAGAACTTTTAGGATTAAACTGGAAGAATACGATGAAGACATCAACAGCAACTCACGCCAAAAGAACCTGATGATCCGACAGGTGGCCCAGGAGCTGGGCGTGGAACTTTTGGATGTCAATGCAACCATGATGAATAGCAACTACATGCGCATAGACCATATACACTTTGAAAGGCGTGCTGTACATGCCATTGTGAAGATCATGAGTGGGCAGCTGCAGACCCCATATCATAACAATAAATCTGTCAAAGTAAGATGAGAATAACATATATTGATGGCCTGAAAGGACTGGCCTGTCTGACGGTGTTGGTATTCCATGTCAACGCAACCTTTGTCGTTGAAGACGTTCTCGTGCGCCAGCTTCCTACCCCATTCCACCTGTTGACCAACGGCACCTGGGCTGTCTTCTTCTTTCTGTTGCTCAGTGGTTTTTCTGTTTCGCAGGCGCTGATGAGCCGTCACGACTATCAAGGAACCATCGTCAAGCGTTATTTCAGACTTTCCCTTCCACTTGCCGTTGTTCAGTTGTTGGTCTTCCTGATGGGAGTGTCGGGATGCTTCTTCACTACGGAGGTTTCCAGTCTGACACAGGATCCCTGGATAGGAGACTTCTACACCTCTTTCAAGGTGTCGGCACTCTTGAAAGGCATCTTCTTCACCGTTCCGGGAGGCGCTGAATATGCTTTGTCATACATACCGCCTGGGTGGATGATGTCTTATATCTTCTGGGGAACATTTCTCGTCATCATCCTTCAGCTGGGCACCGAGAACCTGGCCAGAAAGAAAAGATTCATGGTTTATTTTTTGTGTATTCTTGTTTTTTGGCACATGAAGCAACTGCTGGCAGTTGCCGTGGGAGCTATGATATCTCAGTCTTATCAGGATTTACAAAAACTACGTCAGCTGCGCTATGGTATATGGATATCCTGGGTCCTGCTGATAGTCTCAGTGCTTAGCTATGTCATCAAGGAAAAATACGTTCTATCCACATCACTGATGCTTGTCTTCGTTATCATGAACGGTCATGCCCAGAGATGTTTAAACCTGAAGCCCGTCCAGGCCTTGGGAAAGATTTCCCTTTGGGTATATCTGCTTCATTGGCCCATCATGTGTTCGTTGGGTAGCCTGGTGTTCATCCAGATGTTTCCTGCCCATCCGGGGCTGGCGTATTATGAGAGCCTGGCAGTCTGCTTGTTCCTTACCATAGGCTTTTCCTATATGGCAACGAAATATCTTTCTCCGTTGCTCCAGCGCTTAACCAACAGAATAACCTCATTTATACTATCATAGGCAAATGAAAATACTTGTCATAGGGTCAAAAGGTTTCATCGGAAGCCACTGTGTAGATTACTTCTCCCGCGAGCACGAGGTGTGGGGGTGTGACGTGGTGTTGGATTACAACAGCCCTGATTACATCTTCATCGATGCCGTTGACAGTGACTTCCTCGGATTGTTCGAGCAACGGCAATACGATGTGTGTATCAACTGCTCTGGGGCAGCTAATGTTCCGTTTTCCCTCGAAAAGCCTTTCAACGATTTCAAGCTCAACACGCTGAACGTCTTCAAACTCCTGGAAGCCATCAGGAAACATGCTCCGCAATGTAAGTTCATCACCATGTCGAGTGCTGCCGTTTATGGTAACCCGTCGTCGCTGCCCATCAGGGAAAGTCAGTGCTGCATGCCGGTTTCACCTTATGGCTATCATAAGGTCATGGCAGAGATGATATGCGAAGAGTACAGCAGGCATTGGGACATACAGACGTGCTGCCTGCGTATCTTTTCTGCCTATGGACCGCGGCTGAGGAAGCAGATATTCTGGGACCTGTATCATAAGATTCTCAGAGACGAACACCCGTGCCTGTGGGGAACAGGCCATGAAAGTCGCGACTTCATCTACATCAGCGACATCGTCAGAATCATTGATTTGGCCATCACTCATTCAGCCTTCAATGGTGAGGTCGTGAACGTGGCCAACGGTAAGCAGACAGAGATATGTGAAGTGGCAGAGACCGTCAGAAAGGTAATGGGAACAGACAAGACGGTCAGCTTCAACCAAGCCTTTCGCAAGGGAGACCCCATCAACTGGGAGGCCGACATCTCAGTCATCAGAAACTGGGGGTACACCCCGACTGTGGATTTGGAGCAAGGTGTAAAGATGTATATCGACTGGATAGATAAAAGAGATTGAAACCATGAAAAGACGAACAAAAATAGGCTTTTACTATGTGTGGGGAAAATCGTGGATGGGCGGAGTGAACTATGCCCGCAACTTGTTGAGAGCATTGAATATGCTTGACGACAGCGATAAACCTTTCATTCATGTGTATTGCCGGGATACAGAGTCCTATATCGACCTGAAGGCCCACACGCAATATCCTTACATGGATGTGGTCATCATCGACGATGAGGCTTTCTATAAAAAGAAAATCAGAGATTTGGTAAAAGCCATCTGCGGCTTTAATGCCAGCCGGAAACTCGACATGTTTAAGGTGTTGCCAGAAGACGAGATGGTCTTCCCATACGGCTTTGGCTCAGCCAAAGAGAAACTGGTGTTCTGGCGTCCCGACTTCCAAGAGAAATACTTGCCTCAATATTTTTCCGCTCGCGAAATCAAGAGAAGAGATATGGCCATCAGGTCTATAGCGGGGCGTGGCATCCCCATCGTCTTCAGCAGCCATGACTGTGAAAAGGATTTCCGACGTTTCTATCCGGAGTTTAGCAACAAGACCTTTGTGGTTCACTTTGCCGTGTCGCAGCCTGACTTTTCGCAGGTCAATTTAGAGGAGGTGAAAGCCAGATACAGAATAAAAGGCCGCTACTTGTTTTGTGCCAACCAGTTCTGGAAGCATAAGAATCACCTCTTCTTGTTCAAGGCTTTCTACAAGGCTTTACGGCAGGGACTTGACATGCAGCTGGTCTGCACGGGAACCTTCACCGACTATTGCAATCCCGACTATATAGAAGAGATAAAGCACTTTATTGCCGACAACCAGCTCTCTGAGAAAATCCTTTTGCTCGGACTGATTGACGCCGGCGAGCTGTATTGCCTGATGAAACATTCGTATGCCGTTGTCCAGCCGTCGCTGTTTGAAGGCTGGAATACCACCGTGGAGGACTGCAAGGCGCTCAACAAGTTTGTGTTTCTCTCCAACCTGCCCGTCCACCAGGAGCAGGCTAAGGCCAATGTCTGTTTCTTCGACCCCCACGACGAAGACGACCTCGCAGCGAAGCTTCTGAGGGTAAAACCCGTGGAAGAGCCTTACGACTACAGTCAAAACCTGCGGGAGTTTGGCGAAAACTTCCTGAAAGTGATTCGCTATGTGGCAAAAAATGAGTAATTTTGCAGCCGTCATGAAAAAACTATATATTGAGACCTACGGCTGCCAGATGAATGTGGCCGACTCGGAGGTGGTTGCCTCCGTGATGCAGATGGCGGGCTATGAGACCTGCGACAACGTGGAGGAGGCCGACGCCGTGTTTCTGAACACTTGCTCGGTGCGCGAGAATGCGGAGAACAAGATATACCACCGGCTGGAGGAACTGAATGCCCTGAGGAGGAAGAAGGCTGCCGACCCGCAGGGGCACGGGGGCGGCACACTCATCATCGGCGTGCTGGGCTGTATGGCCGAGCGCGTGAGAGAAGAGCTGCTGAGCCGCCATCATGCCGACCTGGTGGCCGGACCCGACGCCTACCTGACGCTGCCCGACCTGGTGGCACAGGCAGAGTTGGGACTGAAGGCCATCAACATTGAGCTTTCCACGACGGAGACCTATCGCGACGTAGTGCCCCAACGCATCGGCGGAAGAAACATCAGCGGCTTCGTCAGTATCATGCGTGGCTGCAACAACTTCTGCCACTACTGCATAGTGCCCTACACCCGTGGTCGTGAGCGCAGTCGTGACGTGGAGAGCATCCTGCGAGAGGTGGGCGACCTGAAGGAGCGGGGCTTCAAGGAGGTGACGCTGCTGGGGCAGAACGTGAACAGCTGGCGATCGGCGGAAGAGCAGGGCGAGGGGGCTTTTGCCTGGCTGCTGAGGCGCGTAGCTCGCGAGGCGTTCCCCATGCGTGTGCGCTTCACGACCAGTCATCCGAAGGATATGAGCGACGAGACGCTGCACGTCATTGCCGAGGAACCCAACGTGTGCAGGCAGATACACCTGCCGGTGCAGAGCGGCTCTGACAGAATCCTGAAGCTCATGAACCGCAAATATACCCGCGAGTGGTATCTGGGACGGGTGGAAGCCATCCGCAGAATCGTTCCCGACTGCGGCCTTTCTACCGACATCTTCGTGGGTTACCACGACGAAACCGAGGCCGACCACCAGCTGTCGCTGTCGCTGATGCGCCAGGTGGGCTACGACTCTGCCTTCATGTTCAAATACTCCGAGCGCCCTGGCACATACGCCTCGAAGCATCTGCCCGACAATGTGCCCGACGAGGTGAAGACACGCCGCCTGAATGAACTTATCCAACTGCAGACCGAACTGTCGGCCGAGGCCAACCGACGTGACGAGGGCAAGGAGTTCGACGTCTTGGTGGAAGGATTCAGTAAGCGGTCGCGCCAGCAGCTCTGCGGCAGAACGGAGCAAGGAAAGATGGTGGTATTCGACAAAGGAAGCCGTCAGGTGGGCGAGATGGTGCGGGTGCGCATCACTGGCTCTACGAGTGCAACGCTCCTGGGAGAAGAAATTCTCTGAAAAATTTTGCCGTTCGCCCTATTTATAGTATATTTGCAAACATTATGAGAGAATTCATCAAAGTGTTGCGGCGCTTCGTTCCGCCCTACAAAAAATACCTGCTGTTGTCGGTGCTCTTCAACATCTCTTCGGCAGTGCTCAATATCTTCTCGTTTGCTGCATTGATTCCGATGTTGCAGATACTTTTCCAGACGGAGGACGGCCTGAAAGCTGTTGACCTCATGCCCTGGGACTGGAACAACCTCAAGGAGGTGGTGAGCAACAATACAAGCTACTACATGCAGGAGATGATCATCGAGTATAGTGCTACGACAACACTCTTCCTGATAGGACTGTTTCTGGCTTTCATGACATTCCTGAAGACCGGTGCCTATTTTCTCTCTTCTGCCACCATCATCCCCATTCGTACCGGTGTGGTACGCGACATACGCAACCAGCTCTACCAGAAGATAACAAGTCTCTCCTTGGGCTTCTTCTCCGAGGAGCGGAAGGGCGACATCATAGCCCGCATGAGTGGTGACGTGCAGGAGATAGAGGCCTCCATCATGGCCTCGCTGGACATGCTGTTCAAGAACCCTATACTCATCGTTGCCTACTTCACCACGCTGGTCATCATCTCCTGGCAGCTGACGCTCTTCACCGTGGTCTTCGTGCCCATTTTCGGATGGTTCATGGGGTTTGTGGGGCGTAAGCTCAAGGCTAAGTCCATCAAGGCGCAGAACCTCTGGAGCGACACCATGAGCCAGGTAGAAGAGACGCTCGGCGGCCTGCGCATCATCAAGGCCTTCTGTGCGGAGGAAAAGATGAATGCACGCTTCGATCGGGTGAACAGCCAGTATCGTGACAACATCATGCGCGTCATCATCCGCCAGCAGTTGGCCCACCCCATGAGCGAATTTCTCGGCACGCTGATGATCGTCATCGTCCTTTGGTTTGGCGGCATCCTCGTGCTGAACAAGCAGGCACTCTCTGGACCTACCTTCATCTACTACATGGTGATGCTCTACTCTATCATCAATCCCCTGAAGGAGTTCTCCAAGGCCAGTTACAACATTCCCAAGGGAATGGCTTCCATGGAGCGGGTGGATAAGATTCTCATGGCTGAGGTGAGCATCCAAGACAAGCCCAACCCTGTTCATATAACCAGCTTCGAGAAAGAGATAGAATTCCGTCACGTCAGCTTCCGCTATGGAGAAAACTGGGTGCTGCGCGACATCAACCTGGTGATTCCCAAGGGAAAGACCGTGGCACTGGTGGGACAGAGCGGTTCAGGTAAATCGACGCTGGTAGATCTCATTCCTCGCTACTACGACGTGCAGGAGGGTGAGGTGCTCATCGACGGCATCAACGTCAAAGATATCGGTGTGCACGACCTGCGTCAACTCATCGGTAATGTCAACCAGGAAGCTATCCTCTTCAACGACACCTTCCGCAACAACATATCTTTCGGCGTGGAGAACGCTACCCTCGAACAGGTTCAGGAAGCCGCCCGCATTGCCAATGCTCACGACTTCATCATGCAAAGCGACGGTCAGTATAACATGAACATCGGAGACCGTGGCAGCCGACTGTCGGGAGGACAGCGACAGCGAGTCTCCATTGCCCGTGCCATCTTGAAGAATCCGCCCATCTTGATTCTCGACGAGGCCACCTCGGCCCTCGACACAGAGAGCGAACGACTGGTGCAGGATGCCCTGGAGCGACTCATGAAGACCCGCACTACCGTGGCCATTGCACACCGCCTGTCAACCATCAAGAATGCCGATGAGATTTGTGTCATCCATGAGGGACGAATCGTGGAGCGCGGCACCCACGATGAACTCATCAACAAAGAAGGCTATTATCGTAAACTCCACGATATGCAACAATGATGAACAGGTTCTTATATCCCATAGTCTATTCCGTCTTCTACTGCATCTCCCTGTTACCCTGGTGCGTGATATACGCTCTGGCCGATGTGGCATGGGTCCTTGTTTATCTCGTCGTGGGCTATCGCCGCAAGGTGGTCAGGAAAAACCTCTCCCTGTCGTTCCCGGAGAAGACGGAGGAAGAAAGACGGCAGATAGAGCGCCGCTTCTACCGCTGGCTGTGTGACTACTTCCTGGAAACGGTCAAGTTGCTCAGCATGAGCCGTGAGGACATGCTACGACATATCGAGTTCCGTGGAGCAGAAGAGATGGAGAAGTGTTTCGACGAAGGGCAAGCCTGCGCTGCCATTCTGGGGCACTACTGCAACTGGGAGTACCTCTCTGCCACTGCGTTGGCCTGGAAGCGGCATACGGAGGCTGTGGCAGGACTTATCTACCATCCCCTATACAACAAGTTTTTCGACCGACTGTTCATCGACATGCGCAGCCAGATGGGAGGAACCTGTATTCCGAAAAAGGACATCCTGCGCTACCTGCTCACCTACAAGCGCGAAGGTCGCATGTCGCTCTTCGGCTACATTGCCGACCAGTCGCCTAAATGGGAGAATATCCACCTGTGGCTGAATTTCATGAATCAGGACACTCCCGTGTTCACAGGTGGCGAGCGCATCATGCGTAAGATGAACAATGCCGTGTTCTATGTCGATATGCAAAGACCCCGTCGTGGAAAGTATATCTGCACCTTCCAGCTTATCACGAGAGACCCTAACGCCCTGGAGGAGTTTGGCATCACCAAAAGGTTCTTTGAACTATTGGAACAGACCATACGCCGCCAGCCGGAGTTCTACCTCTGGACCCATAACCGCTGGAAGCGCACCCACGAGGAGTTTGACCATCTTTTCAAGGTCGAAAACGGACGAATCGTGCTACGCAGCGCCAATAACACTCCTTCCCAACCATGAATATCGTTCTGTCACCTGCATACCAAGAACTGTCCTCCTGGATAGAGTCGGTCCCTTCTCGCTTCAACGAAGGAGAAGGACAGCTCCTCCATGATGGCAGAAATCAGATACGTCTCTTCGAGCGTAACGGTCTGCGTATCGTGGCTAAGCGGTATAAACGTCACGACTGTTTCAAGCAGCTGGTCTATACTTTCTTCCGAAAGAACAAGGCTCGCCGATCGTATGAGAATGCCGTGCGACTAGGAGAGATGGGCTTCGACACACCCGAACCCATTGCCTACATTGAGACACGATGCCACGGACTCATACGGCAGGTATATTATCTCTGCGAGTTCACCGATGCACAGCCTGTCAGGACTCCTCTCATCGACACCAATCCCTTCGACCAGGGACTGGCCTGCGACTATGCCAACTTTGTGGCAACACTACATGAGCACGGAGTGCTCCACCGCGACCTCAACCCAACGAATGTGCTATACACCGACACGGACGAGCACCACCATTTTACCCTCATAGATATCAACCGCATGAAGTTCTATGCACCCAATTCCGTTCCTAAAGACGAGTGTATGGAGAACCTCACGCTCTTCTGGCGACCTACGGAAATCTACCACTATGTGTTGAATGAATATGCCATAGCCCGTGGGTGGACAACTGACGACATCGAGAAGGCCATGCAGGTAAAATATCGACATGACCGGAGTTGGGACCGACGGAAGAAGTTTACCTCACTGTTCAAAATGCGAAAATAAAAAACACTACTTCAGAGTTATGAACATCCTTGTTATACGATTTCGACAGATGGGTGACTCCATCCTCTCCACCGTGCTGACCAACACTCTGCACCAGAGTCTGGAGGGAGCGCGCATCGATGTAGTACTCAACGACAACCTCGCACCGCTTTTTGCCGGACATCCGTCAATCAGCAATATTTACACCTTCAGCAACAAAGAGCGGCACAATGCCTGGACCTACATCCGTAAGGTTTGGCAGATAACCCATCAAACCCGATACGATATCATCATCGACATGCGCTCCACTGTCAACACCACCCTGTTCTCGTGGTTCTCGCTGCATACACCCTTCCGCATCGGACTGAAAAAAGTCTATACCAGGTTTGTCTTCAATCACCGTTTCGATGTGTGCGGATATAAAGAGAGTATTATTGACCACAACCTGAAACTGCTACACCCGCTGGAATCGATGTCAGACATCAACTACACGAGGGACTTCACACTCCACATCACGGAAGAGGAGAAAGAGAGCTTTCGCCAGTACATGGTGATGCAAGGCATAGACTTCCGCCGCCCCGTGGCCCTGCTGGCCGTGACGACACGTGTAAAAATCAAGAGCTGGGCTCAGGAGAACATGCGATGGCTGACACAGCAGTTCATAGAACGCTATCCCAATTTTCAGATTATATATAACTATGCTCCCTACGAGGAAGCTGAGGTCATTGAGGAGTACAGAAATGAGGGATGTCCTGCCAACGTCTTTGTCAATATTCAGGCCAAGAGTCCCAGAGAACTGGTGGCCATGTGTGCCAACATAGACCTCTTCCTGGGCAATGAGGGTGGTGCACGCCATATCGCCCACTCCATGGGGAAGCCTTCCTTCGTCATCTGTGCACCAACGGTGAGCAAATATACCTGGATACCGCAAAACAATGTTCCGGCAGAAGCCATGTCGCCCAGCGATTTCCTGAAAGACGAGGATATCAGAGAACTGTCTTATGAAGACCAGATGAAACTCGTCAAGAAAGAGGTCGTATGGAAGCATCTGCAACGATTCATGGAGAAATTCATCGACTATGAAAAAAATATTAATAGTAACGCGTGACCCGCTGGTACACTTTCGTCAGATGAAAGACGAAAGGGGCATCACCGATGACGGCCAATACCAGTTTGTCATCAACGACTTGGACTGTGAGCCCGACTTCGTGGTCATCAAGGAGAAGGGACTGCGTCAGCCAAAAAGGTTCCATGTGCCCCGCAGCCACACTATCCTGCTGACGGGAGAGCCCTACAGTGTGCTGGACTATCCCAAAGCCTTCTGTAGTCAGTTTGGTACGGTGCTGGCCTGTCAGAGAGAGGTGAAAGCCGGCCCGCAGACCAACGTCATCTATACACAAGCCATCCTGACATGGTTTGTCGGTGCCACTTTCGAGCCCGATGGCACCAACCGTTTCCCCATGAACTACGAAGCCATCCGACGGTCACAGCCGAAGAAGGACAAGCTCATATCTGTCATCTCCAGCACCAAGGCCTTCACACAGGGACATGTTGACCGCCTGCGGTTCATCACAAAACTGCAGCAACGCTATGGTGACAAAGTGGATGTCTTCGGACGCGGCTTTAAGCCCTTCTCCGATAAATGGGACGTTCTGGCTCCCTACAAATACCACATCGTCATAGAGAACTCCAGCAGTGACTACTACTGGACCGAGAAGATTGCCGACTGCTACCTGGCCGGCACCTACCCCATTTACCACGGATGTACCAACATCGGCAACTTCTTTCCCGAGAAGGCTCTCACTCCGATAGACATACGCCACTTCAATGATGCTGCCGACACTATCGACCGTGTCATCAGCGATAACCTCTATGAGAAGCGGAAGGCCGAGTTAGAAAAAAGCAAGGAGCTGGTGCTTGACAAATATAACATGTTCAACTTCATTGCCCAAACATGCAAAGACATAGAGAGCAAAGAAGCAGGAATCTCTGTTCCCTCGCCCGACGCCGGCACACTCATCAACCCCGCCTCGAAATACTTCTCCTGGCACAACCTCTACCTCTACACCATAGGCCGCAACTACTACAAACTTATCAGCAAGCTTTAAGTCACCATGACGATAGGCATCATCATCTCCACATACAACAACCCGCGCTGGCTGGAAAAGACGCTCTGGAGCTATCTGTTCCAGGAGCGGCAGGCCGACGAGATCATCATTGCCGACGACGGCTCCGGCGAGGAAACTCGACACCTCATCGAGCGCATGCAGAAAGTACTGCCCATCAAGCATGTGTGGCACGAAGACCAAGGCTTCCGCAAGACCGTCATTCTCAATAAGGCACTCTGCGCCGCCACTGCCGACTATCTCATCTTCACCGACCAAGACTGCGTGGCGCGGACCGACTTCATTCGAACCCATGAACACTATGCCGAGCAGGGTTACATCCTCTCCGGAGGCTATTTCAAGTTGCCCATGTCCGTCAGCGAAGCCCTGACCCAAGACGATATCAGGAGCGGAAGGGCTTTCCGTCTTCGCTGGCTGCTGGCAAAGGGACTGAGGCGCAGCTTCAAGTGTACCAAGCTCGTACAGAGAAGATGGTTTACGGTTCTGATGAACCATGTCACACCCACTCGCGCCACCTGGAACGGCATGAACTCCAGCGGCTGGCGCAGTGACATCCTCGCCGTGGGCGGCTTCGACCAGCGCATGCAGTATGGAGGTGAAGACCGCGAGATGGGCGAACGCCTGTTCAACAACGGTATCCGCGCCAAGCAGATACGCTATAGCGCCATCGTGCTCCACCTGGACCACAGCCGGCCCTACGTCAATCAGGAGGCCTGGGAAAGAAACAATGCCATACGCTGCGAAACCCGTCGGAAAAAACTCACCTTCACCCCCTACGGCATAACCTTAACCCCAGAACAAGATAAGTAATATGGCCATGTTAAAATCCAACAAAACAATAACGCTAATGAAAAGACTTTTATCTCTATGCTTGATGTCCTTCATGGTAGCAACCGTCCTCGCACAGAAGGTGAGTATCAAGTGGGAAATGGGAAATGTGGACAACCTTAGTGCCACGACAATGACGGGCAATGCAGCCTACACCTCACTGCTCACCGCCAACTATACCCAAGGAAATCAGATTGCCACGGTTGTGGCCCTGGTAAACAGTAATGCTGACACCGGCTATACGGCTGTTTCCTACAATCCGCCCTTCGCAAGTTTTACACCCCAAACCCGTGTGTCAAGTGCCACTGAAGGCCATACTGCCACCTTTACCGTAAAACCAGCTGCTGGCCATAAACTGAAGGTCACCAAGGTTAGTTTCGACTGTGTGAAGGTTGGGACCGATGGTGGTAATGTCGATGCCACCCTTAAGCCCAGAAATAGCAGTGGCAAGAACTTGTCACCTGTTAATATCATGCGCAACAAGATTGCTGCAGGAAATCCTAATGGCTTTGCTCATAATGAGTTTACCATAGGCGACATGGTGGCCGACGAACAGGGTGTGGACCTGACGTTATACCTTTATAATATTAATGGCATCGACACATCGACGCCGAAGGCTATCGGCTTGCGCAATATTGTTATTGAAGGTGTGATGGACGAAGAAGTTTTTACGGCCTCTCATTTCCTGTCATCTTTGACCTGCATGGCAAAGACAGGTAGTGCCGATGCCGCTACAACCGACCTCTATGCTTTGGTGAAAGACTTGAAGAATGGTGAAAGCACCCGTATGAAGTCGAAGCTCTACGCCGTCCCCACAGATTTCGTGGCCACGCTGCAGTCATCATTAGCAGCAGGCTACCAGGTACAGACCCAATACCAGACATCCAACAACACACTTACAGTCACCATCAAAGATGCTAACAATGAGGAAGTGTTCACCTTCTCCATACTTTTCACTGTGACTATCCGTGAACCTAAGGGACAACCTGTTGCATTGAAGCGTGGACTGATGGCCCTGCATACCAGTTCTGGAAACTTGGTGTCGTGGCGTGCCCGAAAGACTGATGGCCGTAACTATAAATATCTGCTTTATCGCGGAACCACAGCAGATGCAGCTAACACGAAGATGAATAGTGGACGTTTCATTACCGGTCGTACAAACTTTAGGGATGCCAACGGTGCGGCAGGCAGCTACTATAGATTGGAGGTTTATGACGGAGCCGGCCATCTGGTGGAGACAGAAGTGAGCGATGCAACTTGGGAAAACCAGACCAAGTATATTACATTGGAGGGTGGAGCTCCCATAGACCCGACATCAGCCAATGCCACCTACACACCCAACGATGCTTCATTTGCTGACATGGATGGTGACGGTGAATATGAGATTATCCTGAAATGGGCTCCCAGCAATGAGAAAGATGCTGCCAGCAGTGGGACCACGTCGCCGGCTTTCTATTCATGCTACAAACTCAGTGGTAAGCGTTTGTGGATGCTCCACACCGGACATAACATGTTTAATTCGGCCCACACCACACCCTTCGTGGCCTGGGACCTTGATGGTGACGGCTTTGGCGAGTTTATGGTGAAAACTGCTCCGGGTGCTGTTGATGGTGAGGGAAACTATGTCCTCATGGGTAACGATGACCCGACAGCCAATTGGAAGAACGGCCGGGGTAAGCAAGATGCCGGTCCGGAGTACATCACCGTGTTCGATGGTACCACAGGTGCCGAACTGAAAACCATCAAATATCACACGGCCTACGGCGATGTGAGCACCAGCTTCTGGGGCGATAGCAACCAGAACCGTTCTGAACGCTACCTTGCCGGCATAGCCTGGCTCGACGGGGAAGAGGAGAACCCCTCCGCCATCTTTGCCCGAGGATATTATAGCGGTTGCAACATCGGTGCCTATGACTGGGACGGTGAGAACCTCACCCTGCGCTGGTTGCACAGAGGAACGGCCCGGAATGCCGGTACTGTAACTTATGCCAACGGAACGGTGAAAAACATGAATAGCTCAGTATATGGAGAGGGTGCGCACTCATTCTCTGTAGGAGATGTCACAGGCGACGGACGGCAGGAAATCACCTACGGCTCAGGTGCTCTCAATGTCGATGGGACAACACTTTATCGTACAGGACTGGAGCATGGCGATGCCACGCATTTGGGCGACTTCATCCCATCACGACCCGGACAAGAGTTCTTCATGCCGCTGGAGCATAGTCCTTATGGAGCCAACCTGCGTGATGCTAAGACTGGCGAAATCATCTTCCGCATCACGGCAGGCAGCGATACCGGACGCGGTCTGATTGCTCACTTCAATCCAGAGGCCGAGAATGCTTACTGGCAGACTTCCGCCGATGGCAATCTCTACGACACCGACCGCAATGTCATTCTTAGTGATGTCAGCCATGGTGGTGGTGCTGGTCTCAGCTTCCGCATCTTCTGGAATGGAACTCTGGCAGATGACTTCTATGGCAAGAATGTTCTGGAATATTGGAATCCTACTTCGAATGCCTTCTGGCGTATGCAGATCAACGGTGCCAACTATGTCGTAGGCAACTATAACAACTCCAGTAAGCAGAATCCCTGTGTCATGGGCGACCTGTTGGGTGACTGGCGCGAGGAGATTGTCACCTGGGACCAACAAGACAGAGACTACCGCCTGATCATCAATGCCACCGACTACACCACCGACTACACCTTCCCGCACCTCATGGACGATTTCGCCTACCGTGCACAGCTCATTGCGCAGAATAGCGTCTATAACCAACCACCTCATGTCAGCTACGACCCGCGTACAGAGAAGACCATCGTGCCCGATGTCTTTGAAGTTGCACCGAAGGCAGGTACCCCCTACGGCCGCTATTGGGGATCGCTGTTTACGACCTATGCTGTTTATATTCCGCAGGAAGTGCAAGCCTGGAGCCTAGTCAACCGTTCAATGGATGGAGCTGACACGTTGAAGCTCACACCACTGCCATCAGGAAAGATTATTCCGGCCAACAGAGCCATTCTCTTCAACTCCTCCATCGAGAATCCCCAGTTCATTCCTACATCGCTGACATCCAATGTTGTTGTCTCGACGACCTATATGTCAGGATACTACTGCGACTCTCTGGTGGCCGACCGCAGCACCTATAGTTTCGCCTACGAGTTCCGTAACGGCAACCGAGGACCTGGCTTATATCGCACCTATGGCAACAAGGTGATTCCCGGCGGACATGTCTTCGCTGTCTTTGGTTCTGCTACGCAGACGGGTGCCGAGTCGTATGTGTTCGGACAACTCATCAACCCCATCAGCACAGGCATCGACCTGCATGCTGCTGATGAGCAAGTCATCCGTGATGACGATGCCATCTACACCTTACAGGGTGTCCGTCTGAAGCGTGAACCTGCTCGCGGCATCTACATCAAGGGTGGGAAGAAATATTTGAAGTAATCCTTCTTTCAGCAAGGTGAGTAGCTTTGCTGAAAATCTATGGAAGGTGTTGAGAAAGTATGCTGATGATTCTTTGCGTATTTTTCTCAACACCTTTTGCATTGAGATGGTAGCCGGTATTGAAAGCCAGACTGTCATCGAGCACCAAGGCGTCGGGACTTGTCACGTAGGGGCGTCCTATGCGGTGAAGTTCCCGACCAATGTCTTCGCTATATGATGAAGCGTATTGTGATTTCACGCATACGGGTGGCAACATGAGCACCTTGGCTCCAGCCTTTTCATATTGGTTCAGAATATGGTCCATCCAGTTGATGAAGTCTTTGTCCACCACCTTGTTCGTAGGGATGACGGAAGGTGTGTAAGTGCTGGGGAAATGGAGATGGCTGACTTCATCTCCCCACTTGTTGAAACCGCTCTTCACATAGTCAAACTTATCTCCTTGAATCGGTGTGTCAAAGGTGTGTTTTCTCAGATACCTTCTTAATCTCTTCATGTTGGCTATGGCCTGTGTGGGAATGTCTGCCAACACAAATTTCCATTGAATGGCGTCCAGCTGTGTCCAGTTCCTCCAGTTGTTTTCCAGCAGGAAGAGCAGAAAGACTTCTTGATCTCCTTTATTGGTTCCATAGAAGTGCTCATATTCAAGTTGTAAGACCACGACATCGCCTTTCCGTACATACGGCAGACAGTCTTTCAGTAGGTATCTGGCACCGATGCCGGCCTGGAGACCGAGGTCGATGACAGGACGATGAAGCGAGTCGGCCATGACGGGTGAGCTGATGCCGAAAGGAATGTTGCTGCCCCCGATGAAGATAATGCGTGGCGGTGGGGTAGCGTCAAGTTGCTGTATCTTGGCTGAATAGGTACGCATGTAGTGGTTTTTGTCTCTGGGTACAGAGAAGAGCATCACCATGTTGACAACAACGAAGGCAAGGGTTAGCAGCACTATCTTGATGAGAAATCGTTTCATAGGTCAGAGGTTGTTCAGAACTGAAAGTAGATGAAGGCCGACTGCGTTCCCGCGTAGGCCATGGTAATGATGGCGAGTGCGACATAGATGATGGCTCGCACCCATGCTTTGCTGGTGAAGCAGTTAGTACCTTTCCATGCTAAGGCATGTTGGCGGTCTCTCATCATCCATTCACAGACCAGCATCAGAATGAGGCCGGGCGTCTTGGTGAAGTTCATGGCCTTCAGAGCATCGTGACTACCAGCTATGTCAAACAGGGAGCTGCTGCACAGAGTGGAATAATAACTGACGGCATCACCGATGGTTTCCGCACGGAAGAGAATCCAGCCGAAGCATACCAGTGTGAAGGTGATGCCGCCTTGTAGCAGCTTGATATGAAAGGGTGCTGGCTGGTTGGTTCTCTTGATGCCCAGCAGGTTGTATATCATTAGCAGCATACCGTGATATAGTCCCCAGACAATGTAAGTCCAGTTGGCCCCATGCCACAGGCCGCTGATGCCCCATACAACAAAAACATTTCGGAAAGTTTTTGCCCGGTTACATCGACTGCCGCCAAGGGGGAAATAGATATAGTCGCGAAACCATGTCATCAGAGAGATATGCCACCGTCTCCAGAAGTCGGGAATGCTTCTGGAGAAGTAGGGGTAGTTGAAGTTACGTTTTAGATGGAAGCCGAACAGACGGGCGCAGCCTATGGCTATGTCGGAGTATCCCGAGAAGTCACCGTAAATCTGGAAGGTGAACAGCAGTGCGCCGAGCAGCAGCATGAAGCCAGTCTGGTCTTCGTGGGTAGCCCACACATAGTCGGCGGCCATGGCGCAGTTGTCGGCAATGACCATCTTCTTGAAGAAGCCCCAAAGCATCTGTCGGCAGCCGTCGGTTGCCTGAGCATAGTCAAACCGGCGGTCGCGCTGAAACTGTGGCAGCAGGTTGGTGGCCCTCTCTATAGGGCCGGCCACCAGTTGGGGAAAGAAGCTGATGTAGGCAAAGAACTCCACGATGTCTCTGGTGGCAGGCAGCTTCTTTTGATACACATCGATGCTGTAGCTGAGAGCTTGGAAGGTGTAGAAGCTGATGCCGACAGGCAGAATGATGTTCATTGTGGCAAAGTCCAGCTGGTAGCCCAGCGTAGTGACAAGTAGCTGTTGCAGGTTCTCTACGAAGAAGTTATAGTATTTGAACACTCCCAAGATGCCGATGTTCAGCACGATGTTGGCAGCGCTCACTGCCTTCTGCATAGTTCGTTGAGCCTGATAATGTTCAATAGCCAGTCCGCTGAAAAAGCTGCACAGCGAGGTGAATGCTATCAAAAGCAGGAATCTCCAGTCCCACCAGCCATAAAACACATAGCTGGCACAGACGATGAAGAGGTTTTGCAGTTGGCGTTGGCGGAAGACAAACCAGTAGAGCAGGAACACTGCTGGCAGGAATATCAGGAATTCAAAAGAATTGAAGAGCATGGCTTTCGTGGTTTGTTTGTTTTGCAAAATTACACATTTTTTTCGATTCTTATGTCTGTATGAATTATATTTTGTATTTTTGCAAACAGAAACTATTTTAAACGCTAAACAGTAGAAGATTGAGAATGACTCTTTCCATCGTAACCATCAATTATAATAATGTGGCAGGTCTGACAAAGACGATTGCTTCCGTGTTGTCGCAGACGTGGAAGGACTTTGAATGGATTGTCGTTGATGGTGGCAGCACCGATGGAAGCAAAGAGTTGATAGAGGCCCATCAGCAGCACTTCTCGTTTTGGTGCAGTGAGCACGATGGTGGCATCTATAATGCCATGAACAAGGCCGTCAGCCATGCCCATGGCCGTTACGTCTGTTTCTTGAATTCGGCCGATGTCTTCTATAGCGAAACGACGTTGGAGGAGGTCTTTTCTGTCCAGCGTACGGCCGACATTCTTTATGGCGACTGGGTCAAGGTTTACAAGAAGGGCATGCGGGTTTGCCACTACCCGAAGGACGTGAGCCTCTATACTTTCTACCGTCATAACATCTGCCAGCAGGCCATGTTTGTACGAACGGCCCTGTTACGCGCTGAGGGCTTCGACGAGTCTTATCAAGTTATTGGCGACTGGAAGCGGTGGGTGGTGTCGGCTCTTCGCGGAGACAGCTTTGAGTATCTGAACATTAGAATCTGCAGGTTTGATACCCAGGGCATCAGTTCTACTCATAACGGCCTCTGCGACACGGAGCCAGAGCGCATGCGACAGGAGGCCTTTCCGCCACTGTTCCGGAAGAGCATGGAACGGTTGGATGTCTATGAGCGAAACTTCTTTGTCAAGTTGCTAAAGCCCTTCCTTTTTAAAGCATAATGCGTAATGTGCTTCGCACGGGGAGTGTGGAATACCGAAGACATTACATTATGCATTATTCTTATATTCCCTGTAGGGATGCTCCAAGTCCAGGTAGTAGAAGTTGTGCTGAAACTCAGTGCCGGCAGGCGGCGGTGTCATGTAGTCGCCATACATCTGGGAGAGCAGCTGGTCATACTTCTCAACACCCAGCAGGGTACGGCCTTCAAACTCATAGGGTGACGGTGTTCCATAGACTTCACGCGGCACCACGCTGCGCAGTCCGTCATCGAAGCACAACACCTGCCGGCATTGGTAGAAGTCGTATTTGGTCAGCATCTTTCTGATGCTTCGTTGCAACCCCTCAATGGTGAACAGCTTCCTGCAGAGCAGGGGCACCCAGCTGCTTGGGCCGTGGCCGTGGCGGTATGGGTCGCGATAAGTGAAGTAGAGCAGTTTGCATAACAATTTGTAGTGTGCAAAGTGCAGCCGTTGTGCAAGCTTGCCGTCAGGCATGCCATCTACCGGAAACACATCGACATACACGCCGCCCAGATAGCGCAGGTGGGCATGTTCGATGATGGTGGTCTCGGCATCCTGAATCTTTGCAAAGGGCTGTGGGTAGTGGTTGTCGTTCTCTGCACATACCAGTTCGTAGCGTTTGGGCAGCCACTCCTTGCTGTGTTCGATGAGCAGGTCGTAGTCGCGGTGGGGCATGCAGATGTCGGCATCGTCGTCCCAGGGTATGAAGCCTTTGTGGCGAACGGCACCGAGCATGGTGCCCGCTATGATGTAGTAGGTGAGGTTATGCTTCCGACAAGTCTCATCGATGGCCGACAGGATGTCGAGCATCTTTCCGTGCAGTTGTTTCAGGTCGTATTGGGGCATGATGTGTTAAGCATTAAGTATTGGTACAATGTGTTCCTCCGCATATTGCAGGTCTTGCTCGTCATCTATCTCATACCAGCTGACGTCGTCGGCGTTGAGCACATAGACAGGCATTGTTGTTTGCGACATGCGTAGCAGCTGATATTCGTATCCCAGCTTCGGCTGTTCGCTGAGCAGGGCGGCATAGTCATCACACATTTGCTGGTAGAAGCTGTTCGACAGTTTGTGGATACCCACCAGCTCACCCTTGGCATCCAGTTCGTCGCGGTTCACGGAGCAGCGTGTCAGCCGGCCTTCGCCGTCGTGCTCCACATAATACTGGTCCTGAAACTTCGTGACCGGTGTAATGAGCATCACGTCGGGGTGACTGTCGGCCAGCAGTCTTGTTATGGCATTGCGGCTGAAAATGATGTCCGACTCCAGGAGCAGGAAGTCATTTTCTCCGATGGCCTCCCTATTATTATATAATGTGAACATACTGTTTGTCTCGGCATAGCGCGGACTATAGACGCAAGTGATTTGTGGGAAGCGCTTGGCAAGCTCTTCGTAGGCTTCATGCTTGTAGCCGGTGCCGATGATGATGTGCTCGATGCCACAGGAGAGCAGCGTCTCTACAGAGCGCACCACCATGGGCTTGCCTCCACATTCAATGAAGCCTTTGGGCATGAGGTCTGTCATGTGGCCGAAACGGGTGCCCAGTCCGGCAGCCATGATGACGGCAGTCTTAATCATGATAGCTCACTTTGATGTTGTATTTCTCCAGAGCTTCTTTCAGCACGACGAAGAAGGCTTCAATGTCCTTCACGTCGATGGCTCCTAAGGAGCACAGGCGGAAGGTGTCGGTGGTGCTGATCTTTCCCGGGTAGATGGTAAAACCGTGGTCGTAGCAGTAGTCGTGCACCAAGTCGAAGTTCCAGTTTTCGTTGTCTGGATATTTCACGCTGACCACCAGTCCCGATTGTATGTCGCGGCGTATCACGTCGCGGAACCCCAGTTTGTCCAGACCTTCGTGTATGGCCTCGAACACTCGGCGGTGGCGGGCAAACTTCTGTTCCTCACCCTCAGCCCAGTATTCCTTCAGGGCTTGCATGGTGGCATAGATGGTCTGTACGGGTGGCGTGAAGTGCATCTGCCCCGTCTTCTCGAAGTAGTCATACTGCAAGAAGAGGTTGCAGTAGTAGGAGCGCTTGGGATAGTTTTTGGATGCCTCTATGATGGCGCGGTTGCCAATGACAAACGACAGGCCTGACATGGCCATCAGTCCTTTCTGTGCCGATGCCATGCAGAAATCTACGTTGTCTTGTTCGATGTCGAAGGGTATCATGCCCAGTGACGATGTTGTGTCAGTCACGAAGATGGCTCCGTGCTGGTGGGCCAGCCGGCCTATCTCGCGAATGGGGTTCAGTACACCGGTTCCCGTCTCGTGGTGGGTGGTATAGACCAGTGCCACGTCAGGATTTTCGTCAAGTGTACGTTCTACGGCCTGCAGGTCGGGAATGTCATAGACCGATGAGCGCAGGTCTATGTGTGGCATGCCGTAGTATTGGCAGACCTCCACGGCGCGTGTACTGTAGGCACCGTTGTTGACAATCAGTATCTTCTTGCCTTCAGGCAACAGCGAGTTCAGGCAGATGTCTATGTTGATGGTTCCCGAGCCGGTGAAGAGCACGGCGGTGTGTTTCTGGGGATTACCGTGGGCCACGCGCACCAAGTCTGCGCGCAAATCTTTCATGTTGTCGGCAAACTCCCGCTCACGCGGACAGATGTCGGGCACCACCTGGGCCATCTTCACACTGTCGGTGGTGGTGGCGGGGCCGGGGTTCAGCAGTATATTTCTTTTTATCATCATATTGTTTTGAGTTGAAGGAAGTTGTCTCTCCAGGTTCATTTTCCAAGAAATTTCATCAGGGCCTGTTTGTTCTCTATGGGTGTTGTGGTAGGGCGTCCGAGGTCTTTTCGGTTGCCTTTCCTGACCTTCACTTCCAGCAGGAGTGGTGCTTCCATGTCGGAGAGTGATGCCAGCACGTCTTGCAGGTCGGCCATGGTGCTCACGCTGATGGCCGTCTTATAGCCGCAACTGGAGGCTATCTCCGGCAGGTCTATGTGGAGTCCCACGGTGGGTTGGCCTCCCACGGAGTCGTGGGCACCGTTGTTGAAGACAACGTGGCAGAGGTTCTGCGGTGCGGCTTGTCCGATGATGCCCATGGAACCCATGTGCATGATGACGGCACCGTCGCCGTCGAAACACCACACGCGTCGCTGTGGCTGTGCCAAGGCTATGCCCAGCGCTATCTGGCTGGCATGTCCCATGCTTCCCACGGTGAGGAAGTCGCGCTCGTGTCCTTGTCCTTTCGTCGTGCGGTATTCAAACAACTCACGGCTTATCATGCCGGTGGTGCTGACGATGCAGTCCTGTTCTCCCAGTGCGCCGGCCACGGTTTGTATGGCTTCTTCACGGCTCATGGTAAGGCTGCTGGACTCCGAGCTTTGCAGTTGGTAGGCGTCAAAGGTGTCTTTCTCGATGACCAGTGCATAGACTTCTTCGCGCCGCAGGGCTTCCATGGCCTTGGCCAGCTGCTTGGAGGCCTTGTCTTCGTCCTTGCTCAGCACGTCGTAGTTGATGCCCATGGTGTTCAAGAGACCGGTGGTCACCTTGCCTTGCTTCACATGCTGTGGCTCGTCGTGTACGCCGGGACGGCCGCGCCAGCCAATGAGCAGCAGCACGGGAATGCGATATACCTCAGGGTCGGTGAGTGACGCCAGCGGGTTGATGATGTTTCCCTCGCCACTGTTCTGCATATACACGCAAGCGGGGTGTCCTGTGGCCAGGTAGTGTCCTGCAGCAATGCCTATGGCGGCACCCTCGTTGGCGGCAATGATGTTGTGCTGCCTGTCGCAGTGGTCGGTGATGTAGGCACAGATGTTTTTCAGCAGACTGTCGGGCACACCCGCAAAAAAGTCGATGCCGCCCTCCTTGAGTTTTTCTATCAGGAAAGATGGTGATATCATGGTAGCACTATTTTTTTAGCTTTTGGTTCGTATTTTTACTTTTCACTTTTCATTTTGTTCCGGGAATCAGTTCCAGAATCTGCTTGATGGGCATGCAGAGCGGGTTGGCCTCCAGTGAGCGTTCGTTCTCAAGGATGGTCTCCGCACATTTATACATGGCGGGGTAGGCGGCACGCAGCATGTGGTTGGCATAGATGACGATGTTCACGCCCCACTGGTGCAGTTCGTCTTCCTTGATGTGGTTGTAGGTGGTGGGAACAACTACGATGGGCACCGAGGGGTGCTTTTCGCGGAAGCGCTGGCAGAACTCGCGAATGTCTTCTCCGGTCTTTTCCTTGCTGTGTATCATGATGCCGTCGGCACCTGCATCGACATAGGCGAAGGTGCGCTCCAGTGCATCGTCAACCGACTTGCCGGCGATGAGGCTCTCGCAGCGGGCTATGATCATGAAGTCGCGTGTCACCTGTGCCTCTTTGCCCATGCGAATCTTGTGGCAGAAGCCCTCTATGGTGTCTTGTGTTTGGACGGCATCGGTGCCGAAGAGGGAGTTTTTCTTCAGTCCTATCTTGTCTTCTATGATGATGGCCGAGATGCCGTTGCGCTCCAGTGTCCTTACGGTGAAGACGAAGTGCTCGGGCTTGCCGCCGGTGTCACCGTCGTAGATGATGGGCTTGGTGGTACATTCCAGGATATTTGTCAGGTCCTGCATGCGGGTGGTGAGATCTACAGCTTCAATGTCGGGCTTACCCTTTGAGGTGGAGTCGGTGAGCGAACTCGACCACATGCCGTCGAAGGTTTCGGTTTTCAATCCCTTTTGCACCTCTATGTTCTCGATGATGAGGCCGGAGAGTCCGTCGTGGGCTTCCATGATGCGCACGATGGGCTTGGCCGCTATCAGCCGGCGCAACGACTTCAGGCGCACGTCGGGTGTGGTGCCTATGGCGTTCAGTTCCTTGTTCAGTGATGACGAGTTGATGCCCTGGGTGTAGGGTATCTCTATCACCTCGCCGCCAATCTGTCGCATGGCGTCGAAGGTCTGCTGGCGCAGTTCCTGCTCAGGCCCTTCTTTCCAGTCGTCTCCGTGGATGATGTAGTCGGGCTTGTAGTGAAGCAGGTTGGGCACATAGCTCCATTCGTCTTGTGGCACTACGCAGCCCACGCCTTTGATGTTTTCCACCACATTCTTGCGCTGTTCATAGCTCATGTAGGGCAGCCGGCGGTGAGAGGCGATGGCCTTGTCGGTGAACAGGCCTATCATCACCTTGCCGTAGCGGGCACCTTCGTTGATGATGTTGATGAGACCCGGGTGCATGATGTCACCAATCATTCCTAAATATACTGTTTTCTCCATTTCGTGTTATATGATAATCATGTTTTAGCTGGTTTTGCTGTCCTTCATGTCACTTCCCTATCGGGTGGTTCAGCTCCAGCAGACTGGTTTCCTTCAGCTTGAGTTCCTCTTTCAGGACGTCGAAGTTCATGCTGGCGCGCGCCACGGTCTTCAGACCCAATGCTGTGCAGGCAAGATAGATATTCTGCGACACATAGCCGGCATCCACACCACCGTACTTCTCGTTGGGCGAGCGGTCGGTGTCCTTCGTGCTGACCAGCACCAGCGAGAGGGGTGCTTCCCGGGCGAAGGCCTGTCGGCCCGCAATGGCCGGACGCAGGTCTTTCTCACAAACCCTGGTGAGCGTATTGGCTTTCGGGTTGAAGAGATAAGCACCTTTTTCACTGCAGACATACACCTTGATGTCCTGCATGTTGACGGCAGAGGGAGCAGTAATCTTACCGGTAGAAGGCTCGCTGATGCCGCAGGCGGCCCACAGCAGGGTGGAAAGCGTCTGACGGTCTATCTCCTGATCTTTCTGATACTCGCGCACGGAGCGGCGCTGCTGCAGCGCATCGCCCAGCGACATCGACAGCATCTTTCTGTCTGGCTGTGGCAACGGGATGGTTTCCTGTGCCTGTGCACACAGGGACAGGACTAAGAGGGAAAGTACTAAAAGTTTTTTCATCTTGATAAGAATTTCCGGCTGACCGGTTTTTGTTCTTCTTGTTTTTCTTTTAAGCTAAAAGCTGGTTCAGCCTACAAAATTAAGAAACTTCTTTGTAAAAAAAGAATTTTCAGCATGTTTTCGCACTGGCAGAGCTCTTCAGGGAGAAGAAAAAGAAGTAAGGTTTAGTTTTTTTATGCCTATCTCGTAAAACTACAAAAAGAGAGTTCCAAACGATATGTTCACTTCTGCGAACTAACTGAAACCGTTTTTTTGTCAAGAAAACTTCGAATTTCGGGCAGTATTTTGAGCGTTTTCAAAAAATACAAATCTGCGGTCCTCATTTTGCAAGTATTTCGCATCCTTAAAGTCAACCTTTTTTCAATGAAAATGGATAGATAATAGTGAATGAAGGAAAACCTATCACTTTCTTCGCTAAACTCTGACACTTTTCGGTGAAAAGTCGTTCATTTCAGGTGCTAAAGTCGTTCATTTCAGGTGCTAAAGTCGTTCGTTTTGGAAGCCAAAGTTGTTCACTTTAGGGACTAAAGTCATTCACTTTGTAAGCCAAAGTCAGTGCTTCGATTTTGTCTGCCAGTACAAGTCTAAGGTGATGAAAAACACCTTCTGGAAGTGTAAAGCGGCCTGTTTTGGACTATCTTGAACATGGTTGGCACTGCAAGGGTGGCTGGTGGCGGCATCGGGACGCTCCGAAAACAACTATCTTTTTGCAATGCTTTTTT
>CAMNOK010000002.1 GCA_946546825.1 uncultured bacterium | reverse complement strand
ACTCGGTGACAAACTTCAGATGCTCACTCTGGTTGCAAGTGGCAATGATGAAGTTTTCCATTTCCTTGCGAGGAATGGTCAGCGGTGGGTTCTTTCCGTCAACGCCCGACTCAAAATGGTTATAATAATAGGAGAGGTAGGAAATGGGAGGGGTATTCTTGATATACTCACTGGCCATGTCATCCGTGGTATATACAAACAGAAGATTCGGAATCAACGACTCCAGAACCTTCTGTTGTTTGCCGTTCACAAACTTGCGAGTGTAGCGTTTGGCGATGTAGGCAAACGTGCCGTCGGCTACGATGTAGTCAAAAGCCTTATCTACTCTGCCGTAAGAGGCTCGGAACACATACCAGCGCTTGTCTGGTGCAGGCACATATTCTACCGACACCCCGGTAAGTGCACTTACTGCTTCGGGGATGGTATCAGGTGTAACCCTGACACTCGGAGGATTTGCCTGGCCTCGTCCAGTTTCCACATTAGACAATGTGCTCATATCTGCCCTTTTCGCGTTTCGTCATTCAACAGAAAACGCAGAATATTTGGCAAATATAGTAAAAATAATTTAACAACTGCAAGAATCTTTAAAATTTTTTCATCGATTCAGGAAAATCGCTAATTGCAGTCACAATGCCCGTATTACTCTTTTACCTTTCAGCGTTCGAGGATCGATCGGGCTTTTTCTACTTGTTCCCGAGTGGGAACGGGGGTATTGTCGAGAGCATAGGGGATACCAAGTTGTTGCCACTTGAAGGTACCAAGAGTATGGTAGGGCAAGACTTCCACGCGCTGTACGTTGGTAAGGGTGTCTATAAATTGTCGCAGGTTGACAAGGTCTTTTTCATTGTCAGTAATGCCGGGCACGAGGACGTGACGGATCCAAACCGGTTTTCCAATCTCAGAGAGAAAGCGTGCACAGTCGAGAATGTTTTCGTTGCCATGTGCAGTGAGCCGGCGATGCTGCTCGCTGTCGATGTGTTTGATGTCGAGCAGCAGCAGGTCGGTAACCTCCATGAGTTGCTGGAACTTTTTGAAGAAAGGTTCTTTGCGGGAGAAAGGTTGTGCAGCAGTGTCGAGACAAGTGTTGATGCCTCGCTGGTGAGCCATCGTGAAGAGTTCTATGAGGAAGTCTATCTGTAGCAGAGCCTCTCCTCCACTGACGGTGATGCCGCCTTGTTTTCCCCAGTAGGAGCGATAGCGTTCAGCCCTGTCGAGCAGTTCTGCGGCAGTGGCGACAGTGCCACAACCCTGCGTTCCTGTCTTCCAAGTGTCCGGGTTATGGCAGTATTGGCAACGCATGTGACAGCCTTGCATGAAAATAAGAAACCGAATCCCCGGTCCGTCAACGGAGCCAAAGGATTCGGTTGAGTGGATATAGCCTTTAGTCATGTTTTCCTGACAACTTGTCTTTTAAAATGAACATTGACTGTGTGCTACTACATGCTCAGGTGAGCCTGTCGCGCAATGACGTCTTCCTGCTGCTCGCGGGTGAGGTCGATGAACTTCACGGCATAACCGCTGACACGGATGGTGAAGTTCTGGTATTCTTCTTTCTCAGGATGCTCCATGGCATCGAGAAGTTTCTCTACGCCGAAGACGTTGACATTCAGATGGTGGGCACCCTTGTCGAAGTATCCGTCCATGACACCAACCAGCGTGTTGGCGCGCTCTTCATCATTGTGTCCGAGGGTATCGGGGCTGATGGTCTGTGTGTTGGAGATACCGTCGAGTGCATACTCATAGGGCAATTTAGCCACGGAATTCAGAGAAGCCAGAAGTCCGTTTTTCTCTGCACCATAAGACGGGTTGGCGCCCGGGGCCAGAGGAGTTCCGGCACGTCTTCCGTCAGGCAGGTTGCCGGTGTATTTTCCATAGACCACGTTAGAGGTAATGGTCAGGATGGAGCATGTAGGTTCAGAGTTGCGATAGGTCTGATGACGCTTCACTTTTGCGAGGAAGGTCTTCAGAACCCATACGGCTACTTCGTCGGCACGGTCGTCATCGTTTCCATAGCGTGGGAAGTCTCCTTCGGTGACATAATCGACGTTGAATCCAGTCTCGTCGCGGATAATCTTCACCTTGGCATACTTTACGGCGCAGATGCTGTCAACGACATGAGAGAAGCCAGCGATACCCGTTGCGAAGGTGCGTCGTACGTCGGTGTCGATGAGCGCCATTTCGGCTGCCTCATAGAAGTATTTATCGTGCATGTAGTGTATGAGGTTCAGCGTATTGACATAGATGTCGGCCAGCCAGTCGAGCATGTCTCGGAAGCGGGGCTCCAGCTCCTCCCAGGTAAGATATTCGCTGGTGATGGGACGGAACTTTGGTCCGCACTGCTCACGAGTTTTGGCATCCACACCTCCGTTGATGGCGTAGAGCAGCGTCTTTGCCATGTTGGCACGTGCGCCGAAGAACTGCATTTCCTTACCCGTCTGTGTGGCACTGACGCAGCAGCAGATGCTGTAGTCATCGCCCCAGATAGGACGCATCACGTCATCGTTTTCATACTGTATGGAACTTGTCTTCACGGAAATCATGGCAGCGTAGTGCTTGAAGTTCTCCGGCAGACGCGAGCTGTAGAGGACGGTGAGGTTGGGCTCAGGGCTCGGTCCCATGTTTTCAAGGGTGTGTAAGAAGCGGTAGTCGTTCTTTGTCACCATGTGGCGTCCGTCCTGTCCGATTCCGGCAACCTCGAGCGTTGCCCATACGGGGTCTCCAGAGAAGAGCTGGTTGTAGGACGGTATGCGTGCGAACTTCACCATGCGGAACTTCATGACCATGTGGTCGATGAGTTCCTGTGCTTCGCTCTCGGTGAGCGTTCCTTCCTGCAGGTCACGCGTGATATAGATGTCGAGGAAGGTGGAGACGCGGCCCACCGACATCGCTGCACCGTTCTGCGTCTTGACAGCTGCCAGGTAACCGAAGTAGAGCCACTGCACAGCTTCTCGTGCGTTGTTGGCGGGCTGTGAGATGTCGAAGCCATAGATCTTGGCCATCTCCTTCATCTCTTTCAGGGCTTTAATCTGCATGGATATTTCCTCGCGCAGTCGAATGATTTCCTCGTCCATGTGGCGTTTTCCACAGTTGTACTTGTCTATTTCCTTCTGCTCAATGAGGAAGTCGATGCCATAAAGGGCCACACGACGGTAGTCGCCAACGATGCGTCCGCGTCCATAAGTGTCGGGGAGTCCGGTGAGGATGTGGTTGTGGCGCACGCGCTTCATCTCGTCGGTGTATGCATCGAAGACACCATCGTTGTGGGTTTTGCAATACTTGGTGAAGATTTCGTGAAGTTTCTCCGAAGGCTGGTATCCGTAAGTGGTGCAGGCCTGTTCTGCCATCTTGATACCGCCATAAGGCATGAAGGCACGTTTCAGTGGCTTATCGGTCTGCAGTCCGACGACTTTTTCCAAGTCCTTCATCTCCTCGCTGATATAGGCGGGTCCGTAGGCAGTCATGCTTGACACGATGTCTGTCTCCATGTCGAGCACGCCACCTTTGGCACGTTCCTCTTTTTGGAGTTCTTTCAGTTTTCCCCAGAGCTTGTCTGTGGCGTCGGTTGGACCGGCAAGGAAATCCTCGTTTCCTTCGTATTGAGTATAGTTGTGCTGAATAAAGTCACGAAGATTCACTTCCTCCGTCCACTTGTGACCGGTGAATCCTCTCCATTCTTGTCTCATAATTGATTGTGTTATTGATTAATGATGTTATTACTTTTTTCGGCCTGCAAAGGTACAAAGAAATATCCGAACTGTGGCACGTTAGTAAACTTATTTTGCCCTGCGCTGCACATGATGGCCAAAGTGTGCAGTTTTTCAACCCGTCAGGCAGCGTTTTCAGGATAAAGTGTGTCTGACTCTCCGATAGACAGCCGCGAAGTTGAAGGCTGTCACCAACAGGCAGATGACCGTTCCGCAACAGATGGTTGGCAGCAGTGTGGTGTCGGGCATCTGCGGATAGAGTTGTGCCACAAGCGGCATATACCAGCTTCGGAGCAAGGCAACTCCCGAGACAGCGACCACCAGCACGCCCAGGTTGAGCAGGGCTGTGAGCACCTGGTAGGGTCGTGCCGTCTGGGCTGTGCTATATCCGATGAGGCGCAGGTTCTGCAGTTTCTCAACATTCTTCTCTACCAACAGGAAGATACTGAGCATCAGAATGTAGATACTCAGCACGGAGATGAGGGCACCGATGGCCGTCACCCCGCTGACGATCAGTCGCAGAAACCAAGTTGTCTTTTCGGCAGCCAGCCGTTCGTCTTCTATCTCGCAAGAATGGTCTTCCAGATATGCCGTTAACTCAGGGGCGGCGGCATTGCTCAGATCAACCATCAGTCGCGACGGCTGTTGCGGTTTGCCCGAAGCAAACTGGCTGTTGCTCCAGCTGATGAAAGCCTGCGGAACGAGGATAGAGTTGATGCGGCCAGAGAAACCGATGATGCGACCCCGCATGGTGGCTTCCTCTCCATTGCCGTGTAAATAGAGTACGATGTCGAACTGTGAAACCAGGCTCTCGCTCACCTTGGGTAGTCCGCGATTTTGGGCAAAGCCGAAGTTATACATGGCGATATAGCTTCTCGGCATAATGATGGGCACTTCCCGGTCGCCCTCCTTCCATTGCCATTCGGCGGCGTCGATGTCGATAAATTCGTCAGGTACGCACTCCAAGGGCAGTTCTGAGTTCATAACGACCTGTCCGCCAACGCTCAGCGTGGCGTCAATCTTATACTCAGCGGGCGTGAAGGCCCCCACCCTCTTCACATACGGCTGGTTGGTCAGGTCTGCAATGTCAGCGTCAGAAAAACCGTGGCTCTGCCCGCTGAGCGTGTTTCCCATGCCGATGCGTTTGCTGACAATGAGATGCTGGGCCCGCATAAAACTGTCTTCCTGAGTGAAGAGCGGAGCCACGTCGTGATAGACCTGCACGCCAGTCAGCACAATGGCCATGCCAACGAGATTGGCCAGCAGGAAGCCGGCAAATTGAGGCAGGCTGACATGACTTCTAAGGAGTTTCCAAAGCATATTCTTTTTTTTCTGTTTCTGAAGTTAAATGGGACTATAGACAACACGATAGAGACTATCGATACGACAGACTGTCTCTTCACAACCTGAGGGCCTGGTCGTAGGGCAGCGGCAGGTGTTTGCCGATACTGGTCACGATGACAGCAGCCTGCTGTCTGCGAGCTTCCTCAAGTATGATGCCAGCCATGGCAGCAGCATTCTCATCGTCGAGGTGGCTCACGGGTTCGTCACAGAGCAGGAAGTCGAAAGGCTGTGCCAGTGCCCGCATGAGGGCTACTCGCTGCTGCTGACCGAAGGACATGCGCCCCACCCTTGCATGAAGTTTGTCGGTGAGTGAGAGTCGGTCGAACCACTCTTTTATTTCAGGTTCGGTCTTGTAGTTCGTCAGTCGGTTTTTGATGATGACATTTTCAAGGGCTGTGAGTTCGGGAAAGAGTCGCAACTCCTGGTAGAGCAGGCTGACATGGCGTCGGCGGATGTCATCCCATCGGGCAGCCGCAAAGTGGCGCGTGTCTTCATCGTCGAAGCTCACGGTGCCGGTATAGTCGTGACGGTAGCCGGTGATGTAGCTGCAAAAGGTGCTCTTACCCTTACCGCTGGCGGCCTCCACCAGGTAGAGGTGGCCGCGCTCCAGCGAGAGCGATGTCTGCCAGATGTCGGAGTCGAGGTGAGCGGCAGCAGCAAAGACGTCTGGCGTGACGTTTTGAAAGAATATCTTGTTCATTGATTCTCTGTTTCTTTCTGATAGATCTTCACGGGTTCTGTTCGCAGGCGGTAGCTGACTCCTGCCAGACGGCTAAGAACGGGGAGCTCTTCATCCTTCTGGAAGAGTAGCGTGAGGGTGTCGGGTTGCAGTTTCTGCAGATGCTGGCCAATGGCCTCGTTCAACGTGCGGCTGAAGGAGAAGGGGGTGGCGTCAATCTGTAATATGCCGTGACTGAGCGACAGGCGGGCAGCCACACACACGGCGGAGGGAACTGTCTGTGGAGGCACTCCCTTTAAAGCATGGCGTTGCAGCGGTGTGGGCAGCGTTTCAACACGGGTTACGAGTGCCATCTTGTCGGTGAGCGACTCCAATTGCAGGAACAGTGGAGCCTTGAGGATGCTCTCTTCTTTCTCGGCAGAGAGCAGGCGACTCATGCGGCGATAATACGGCTCACTTTCTCCCGGTGCCACGGGGCCCAGCAGGAGCAGGGCATGGGCACTGTATGCCATTGTCCACTTCTTGCTGATGGTTACGAAGGTACACCCCTGGTGCACAACAGGTTTGGAAACAAGGTGCAACCGAATGAATGTGTCGAGATGCTGCGTGAGTTTCTCTCCGTCAGCCACAGCTGCGCAAAAGCCAAAGGTGCCGTCGTCGTCGGTAAAGAGGTAGAAGGGGCGTCCCACATCGAGGCCGGACTGTGAGGAGACCAGCAGGCGCACGACAGGCTCTGGCAGCGACAGCAGGGAGGCCAGTGCCTCTGTGTTGTCAACACGCACGAGTGAGGTGGCATGGCGTGGTATGGCCGTGCGATAGTCGGCTGGTTCGTCGCTGCAAGAGCAGAATGACAGGAGTATGACAGCAACAAAGATACAAGCGGGAAAAACGCTGTTCAATCGATATTGATGATTCATTCTTTCGATAACTGATTTGAAGATAAAAGGAATTGATGATTCATTCTTTCGATAATTGATTTGAAGATAAAAGGAATTACTGAGCAGCGGGACATGGTTGCGTTACAGATAGCGGATGCTGTTGAACCATTTGGGCCGTCATGACAGAGACGAGGCCTGCCGTCTCTGTGCGAAGCCGAGCCTGGCCAAGGCTCACTGATTGGAAGCCGTGGTCGAGGGCATAGCGCACCTCGTCTATGGAGAAGTCACCTTCGGGACCTACCAGAATGGTAACCGAAGCAGGTGAAGCGTCGATGGAGTTGTGTGACGCCTGGTCGCTTTGGGCATATTCCTGCAGCAGACTATAGAGATCGTGTCGGGGCACCTCGTCGTAGCAGTGTGCAATGCAGCGCAGGCCATGCCGACTGTTATCCACGAAAGACTTGAAGGGCTCCAGGGGCAGCACCTGCGGGAGCCAGGCCTTGCGGCTCTGCTTCATGGCACTGATGACAATTTTCTCGATGCGGTCGGTGCGCAACTGTCGGCGCTCCGAGAAGCGGCAGTCAAGAAACTGCAGGCGGTCGAAGCCTATCTCTGTGGCCTTCTCGGCAAGCCACTCCATGCGCTCCATCATCTTCGTGGGGGCGATGGCGAGGGTGATGGGAATGTTCCAGTAGCGTTGCTGCGGCACGGACTCCAGAATGTGGTACTGGCAGTGTTTCTGGGTGGCTAACGTGACCTCGGCCCGATGGAACACGCCCTGTCCGTCCATGAGGAAGAGTTCGTCGCCCTCCTTCATGCGAAGCACTCTCACAGCGTGCGACGCCTCTTCTGCCGGCAGTTCCGAGAGAAGAGGCGCGTTGGGCACATAAAAGTATCTTGTTTCCTTCACGCCTTCTTTGGATTGAATATGAGCGCGAAGAGGATGCCTACGACGAGGGCGAAGCCTGCGAAGATGAACCAGCAGGTCTGCCAGTCGCCGAGCAGGAACTGTCCTTCCCACTGGCAGTAATGGTTTACAATCTCTCCCGCGGTCAGCGTTCCGATGGTGGCGCCCAGCCCGTTGGTCATGAGCATGAACAGTCCCTGCGCAGAGGCCTTCACCGAAGGCTGACACTCCTGGTCAACGAACATGGCTCCCGAGACGTTGAAGAAGTCGAAGGCCACGCCATAGACGATACACGAAAGGACGAAGAGCACCACACCGGGCATGGTGGGTGAGCCGAGACCGAAGAAGCCGAAGCGGAACACCCAGGCGAAGATAGACATGAGCATGACGACCTTGATGCCGTAGCGCTTCAGGAAGAAGGTGATGGCCAGGATGCAGAGGGCCTCGCTAATCTGTGAGATGGAGGTGAGCATGGTGGCATTGTTGGCGGCAAAGGAGGAGGCTACGACGGGGTCGGCCGATGCTTTGAAACTTGTCAGGAAGGGTCCGGCAAAGCCGTTGGTGACCTGCAGCATCATGCCGAGCAGCATGGAGAACAGGAAGAACTGGGCCATCCTGCGCTCGCGGAAGAGGCGGAAGGCGTTCAACCCAAGCATTTCCATGAGCGACTGTTTGCCCTCGTGTTTCTCCAGCCGGCAGGCGGGCAACGTCAGGCTATAGAGGAACAGCACCAGACTGAGCACACCGGACACGAAGAACTGCATATAGGTATATTGGAACTTATGGAGGTTCTCGCCGAGCGTGAAGGTCAGGCTGCCGTCGGCCCAGACTGCGCAGTTGACAAACCACATGGTGGCGATAAAGCCTATTGTTCCCATGGTGCGGATGGGCGGAAAGTCTTTGACAGTGTCCAGCCCTTGACTCTTCAAGATGGTGAACGAGGTGGTATTGGCCAGTGCCACGGTAGGCATATAGAATGCCACGCTGATGGTATATACGGCTATGAAGAGGCCCTTGTCGGCTATCTCGTTGCCGAAACCGCTGCTAAGACCTATCCACCACAGCCCTATCATGGCCAGACCTGCCACAAGGTGGCATAAGCCGAGGAGACGCTGAGGTTGTACAAACTTGTCGGCAACGATGCCCATGAGTGTAGGCATGAAGAGCGACACAACACCTTGGATGGCATAGAACCAGGAGATCTTCTCGCCAAGGCCGGCCACACCGAGGTAGTTGCCCATGCATGTAAGATAGGCGCCCCAGACTGCAAACTCCAAGAACAGCACGATGGCCAGACGTATTTTCAAGTTCATATCAGTTATTAGTTTAAATTGATTTGCATGCAAAAGTAATAAAAAAAACGAACATGCCATGGCATTTTTGTTAAAAAAATGAATGACATGTCCGAATTGAATAGAAGTAACAGTTCAACTAACTAAAAGATGTTCGCTGAGTTGCAAGAGCTTACACCTATCGAGGTGGCAATGGCCGTCAGGATTGCGATGGCCGTCTGAATGATGAATTTCCAGGTTTCCTTGTTCATAATGAATGGTTTTAAAGGGTATATCTTTTGAGGTATCAACGGTCGGCCGTTCAGAGTCCGAGCGGTCGGCCGATCAGGGGCTAAGCGGTCGGTCGTTCAGTGCCTGAGCGGTGACCACTCAGAGGCCAAGCGGTGACCACTCTGGGGCCGAACAGTGACCGGTTGGAGGCCGAGAGGTGTCTGGCTGGCTCCCAAAGGGTATAGCCATGGGAAACCAACCAGTGGTCACCTCTACAGGCTATAGGCTACGGCTGGGGGTCGTCGGAGCTGTCGTCGGGATCCTTCTTCACATCGTTAAACACGGTCTCCTCGAAGGTGCAGCCGTCAAGCAGTGCACGGAAGCGGGTGCCATGGGCAACGTCGATCTTCACCTGAGGCTGGAAGATGATGTGAGAGGAACGGATGTTGTGGCTGCTGTTGAAAGCCTTGGCCGTGAGGGCCGGCGACGTGGAGATGCCAATCTTGAAACGGCCCAGGCCAGGCATGACGACAATCTCGCTATTCTGGAGATGGCGCTTCATGACACGCACCAGTTCTTTCAGCACGGCATAGACATCACTCTCCTTGGCGCTGACGTTTTCCTCGATCTCCATGGCAATGCCGTCGAGATCAAAAACGCCACTGTGTACGGCACGGGCATACCACTTTCCTTTGTATGCACTCTTCTCTCGGTTGTCTTGATAAAGCTTATATTTTACGCTCATAATAAATAATGTTTAAAAGGTTTTTGATAAAAGTTGATGGTTCTCTAAGCCGTCGGCGGGAAGGTCCCGGGTGTCTCCCCTGGACGGCATCATCCGGATGACGTTGCAAAGATAAGCATAGTATTCCGACCTGCAAGATAATGGAATAGGGCCAACAGGCAGAAAAGTATGTTATCTCAGGAATTAGTATGTTATCTCAAAAAAAATGTATATTATCTCCAAAATTTATTTGGTGATATGGGAGAAAAAACGTACTTTTGCAAAAACATAGGTAAAGAGAGTTTTTTCAACCTTATAGCTTAATAAAGCACCCCACTATGAAGCCTCCGAACAGACTCACAGATAATGTTCAGCAGGAAGGGGAAACGACAGCCGACAATGCCCGTCCCCCCAGCGAAAAGACCCACACTCTGGGCCTTCAGGAGCTCAAGGTGCTCTTCAATGATGCCATGCGCCACTCTCCGGAACACAAAAGGATGAGAATTGAGGGCTTCATTGACGACATACCCTTGATGACCGAGGAGGCACTGCGCGCCCTGCCCCACATGCTGCATGAATTGCAAAGCACCTACAAGGCAGAGCTCATGGAGGAACAGATGAAAACCGTCGTGCAAGTTTCGGGCAACATGATCAACGCCAGCGGAAACCAAGCCTTCAACTTCAATGACAACGGACCACATCATCACTAATCCCAATCATTCCTATGCTGTCATCTTATTTTCTAAACATTTTCTAAACATAGATTCAATACACCTATTTATATATATAGCACTATGAGCACCAACAACAAATACTATATCAAAGGAAACTATATCAACGTCACCGGCAACCAACTTGTCACCTTCAACATCGACAAGGCCAACGTCAGTATGGAACAGACACCCTATGACGGCCTGCCACAGACGCAGGCGGAGACAGAAGGACCGCAGACGGAAAATGAAGAACCGCAGACGGAAAATGAAGAACCGAGAGCCCCCTACCCGCCCGACGAGGTCGCAGCAAGGGTCATCGGCCAACTGACCAAACTCTTTGCCGTGCAAACCCAGTGGGCCGCCATCTACAGGGTGATGGTGGACTGCTACGGAAAATCCAAAAAGATCAACGACTTCGTCAGTTGGGTCAACTCACTCAACATGCCGGAATCAAAAGTGTGGAAATGCAATTACCAGACCATCCAAAAGGCCCTGACCAACAATATGATTGGCAAAAGCTTCAACGAGTGGAAGACCTTTTCTCCACCACACGACGACCGTAACTTCAGAAGAAACATGACGATTGCCTCCCAACTCGTCAAGATGCTCACCAAGGAAGGATTTCCACCCATCAGCCAGCAGGAATAGTCCTACAAGATAACATACTGTTTTTTCGGGATAACATACTTTTTTAGCCGATAATATACTTTCTGGGACGTCAGCACAAGGTCATTATCTTGTGCTGACGTGTTTTGTATTTACATTTGCAGCCGTAAAAATTTATTAAACCCTCAAACTGAAACACAATGGAACAGAAATCAAGAAAGAAAGACTCCTTCCTACTCTACGCAAGCCAGTATGAAGCCATCAGAGATCTCTCCGAAGAACAAATGGGGAAGCTCTTCCACGCCCTCTTCCGTTCACTCAACGGACAGGAGACAACACCACCCGACCTTGACCCGCAACTCAAAATCGCATACGGATTCCTGCAACTGCAAATCAGAAAAGACAAGGAAATCTACGAGATGAGACTCGAAGCCGACCGAATCAGAAAGCAGGAATACAGAAAGAAGAAAAAGGAAGAAACGTCCGCCGCGTCCGAAAAGTCCGCACATGATAACGATAACGAAAACGATAACGATAACGATAACGAAAACGATAACGTCAACGAAAACGATAACGACAACGTCAACGATAACGATAACGTCAACGAAAACGTCAACGAAAACGATCATGACCAGGAGGTAGATGCAGAAAAGACGGTGAAGGCTGATTCGATGGAAAAAGAAGCCGAAAACACGAGAAATCTTTCCGAAGAACAGCTATCCAACTTCCTCAGCTACTTCAACCGATGTGCCAGAAACACCCGGATTCCCACCACCGAGTATCTCACCGACCGCCGACGGCAACTCATCCGGAACCTGGCCCGACAGTTCACCGACGAGCAGATTGTAAGGGCCATGCGCAATGCTGCACTCTCCCCGTTTCTCAACGGACGCAACAAGCACAACTTCGTCTGCACCTTCGACTGGCTCCTGCAGCCCGACAACTTCGTCAAGGTACTTGAAAACAACTACCGACAACGATGACCCTTTTAAACTTTTAAACTCTTAAACTCTTAAACTCTTAAACTTTTAAACTCTTAAACTCTTAAACTCTTAAACTCTTAAACTCTTAAACTCTTAAACTTTTAAACTTTTAAACTTTTAAACTTTTAAACTTTTCACTTGACATGGAATTCATTCTCAATCGCAAGGCCATCAAGAAGGCCTACACCATCGGACAACTCTATGTGGGAAACCGCTACCTGTGCGACATTCTCGAACCACCATGCCTGCACATGAAACTCGCCACCGTCAAAGACCCTCTCAAACTCACACCCGACAGGGCACAACAGCTGAAACCTTTCGCCATACCAGAAGGACGCTACCCCGTAGTCATCAACTACTCCAAGAAATTCAACCAATGGTTGCCGCAACTCATAGGAGTGCCTCTGTTTCAAGGAATTAGGATTCACGCAGGAAACTACCCCTTTGAAACCAAAGGCTGTCTGCTACCCGGAGAAAACAAAAGAAAGGGCATGGTGCTGAACTCACGCATCTGGCTCCGAAACATCAAGGAGCTCATCGTGAAGGCCAAGGAACAGGGAGAGGCCGTGTATATCACTGTCAGGAGCTCGGAAAGATAGGAACACAAACGGAAGAGGTGTTTTTGAAAACGCAATTAAGTGTTTTTAACTAATCTTTTGTGACAATTATTTGTCGCTATCGTTTTTTTTCAGTTATTTTGCAACAAACTACAATAACTAAAAACTTCAAGTTATGTCAAACACAACTGAAACAGTGAACATCTGTGGCCTGAAAAGAAAAGACTTCCAGACCACTGTCAACGGCAAACAGACCGACCTCTACATCCTTAAGAACAATCAGGGCAACGAAGTGGCCATCACCAACTACGGCGGTGCCATCGTAGCCATCATGGTGCCCGACAAAAACGGCAAACATGCCAACGTCATACAGGGACACGACAACATTCAGGACGTCATCAACAGTCCGGAACCCTACCTGTCAACCCTCATCGGACGCTATGGCAACCGCATCTGCCGCGGCAAGTTCCAACTCAACGGCAAGCAGTATGAACTGGCCATCAACAACGGACCCAACTCTCTGCACGGCGGCAAAAGAGGATGGAACGCCAAAGTGTGGGAAGCACTCCAGATGAACGACCGTTCGGTGGTGCTCAAATATGTAAGTCCCTATGGCGAAGAAGGTTACACCGGCGAGGTTAGAGTAACGGTTGTCTATACCTTTACCGACGAAAACGAGCTGGTCATTGAATACATGGCCACCACCAACAAGAAAACCATTCTCAACCTCACAAGCCACGGATTCTTCTCCCTGCAGGGCATCGCTAACCCCACACCCGACATCCTGAACCAGGTGTGTGAGATCAATGCCGACTACTACCTGCCCATCGACGAAACCAGCATCCCAACCGGCGAGATACGCTTCGTAGAGGGAACTCCCTTCGACTTCCGCAAGCCCAAACCCGTGGGACAAGACATCGACGACCCCAATGACGAGCAGATCAAAAACGGTGCCGGCTATGACCACTGCTATGTGTTGAACAAAAAGGAAGAAGGCGAGCTCAGCTTTGCCGCCCGCATCTGCGAACCCGTCAGCGGACGCACCATGGAGGTCTATACCACCGAGCCGGGCGTACAGCTCTACTCCGACAACTGGGCCGACGGCTATGCCGGACAACACGGTGCCACCTTCCCCCGCCGCTCGGGCATCTGCTTCGAGTGCCAGCACTTCCCCGACTCACCCAACCATCCCTACTTCCCCAGTGTCGTGCTGCGTCCCGGCGAGGAATACAAACAGAAGACAGTATATAAGTTCGGGGTCGAACTTGTATAAATGAAAAATGAAAAATGAAAAAGTAAAAATGAGAAGTTACTGATAATGGCAGGGAATCCTATAGCAGACAAATCTTATTTGTTCGGATGCCGTATAGTTGACGCATGCAAGGAAAACCTATAGCCCAATCAGCAACAATAACTCACCCACGAAATTTTTAATTTTTAATTTATAATTCTTAATTTATCGACGTTATGGACATTGAATTTGTAAGAAGTCGCTTCATCAAGCACTTCGATGGTAAGACTGGAAACATCTATGCCTCTCCAGGCCGTATCAACCTCATTGGTGAACACACCGACTACAACGGCGGATTCGTATTCCCCGGTGCTGTAGATAAAGGCATCATGGCCGAAATGAGACCCAACGGAACGGAGAGCACGATCCGCGCATACTCTATCGACCTGAAAGACCGCGTCGATTTCGACTTCCACGATGGAGAAGGACCACGCGCCTCATGGGCACGCTACATCTACGGTATCGCCCTGGAAATGGAGAAGTTAGGCGTTCCCGTTAAAGGATTCAATATCGCCTTCGCCGGTGATGTTCCCCTCGGAGCCGGCATGTCTTCATCAGCAGCCATGGAGAGCTGCTTCGCCTGCGGACTGAACGACCTCTTCGGCGACAACAAAGTGAGCAAGTGGGACATGGTGCTCGCCGGACAAGCCACCGAGCACAACTACTGCGGAGTGAACTGCGGTATCATGGACCAGTTTGCCAGCGTCTTCGGACAGGCCGGCAAACTGATGCGCCTCGACTGCCGTAGCCGCGAGTTCGAGTATTTCCCCTTCGACCCGAAAGGCTACAAACTCGTACTGCTCAACTCCTGCGTGAAGCACGAACTGGCCGGCTCTCCCTACAACGACCGACGCAACAGCTGCGAGAACGTCGTGAAGCACATCGCTGCCAAGCACCCGGAAGCAACCTTCGAGACCCTGCGCGACTGCACATGGGAGCAGCTTGAAGAGGTTCGCGCCGAGGTAGGCGAAGAAGACTACAAGCGCGCACACTTCGTACTCGGTGAGAAAGACCGTGTGCTGGCTGTCTGCGACGCACTCGTTGCCGGTGACTACGAGACCGTAGGAAAGAAAATGTATGAAACCCACGAGGGTCTCTCCAAGGAGTATGAAGTTTCCTGCGAGGAGCTCGACTACCTGAACGACATTGCCAAGGAGTGTGGCGTTACAGGCAGCCGTATCATGGGCGGTGGCTTCGGCGGCTGCACCATCAACCTCGTCAAAGACGAGCTCTACGACAGCTTTATTGCCACAGCCAAGGAGAAATACCAGGCTAAGTACGGCAAGGAGCCCAAAGTGTATGACGTCATCATCAGCGACGGCTCACGCAAAATCTGCTAATCACTTAAAATTAAGCAAATGAGTACACAACAGAAAACCCAGTGGCCTGCCATCATCGTGATGATTGCCCTGTTCGCCATGATTGCCTTTGTGACCAACCTCTGCTCACCCATGGGCGTCATCGTGAAAAACCAGTTCGGCACCACCAACTTCATGGCCATGATTGGTAACTACGGCAACTTCATGGCCTATCTGGTCATGGGCTTCCCCGCAGGTATCTGCATACAGAAGTTCGGCTACAAGAAGACTGCCCTCATCGGACTCGTGGTCGGCATCGTCGGCATCCTTGTGCAGTGGCTCTCCGGTTGGGGCGGCATGGCCGTCTATCTCATCGGAGCCCTCATCTCAGGTGCCTGCATGTGCATTCTGAACACCGTCGTCAATCCGATGCTGAACCTCCTCGGAGGTGGCGGCAACAAGGGTAACCAGCTCATCCAGACGGGCGGTGTGTTCAACTCTTCGGCTGCCGTGGCTGTCTATATCATCATGGGTGCCCTCATCGGCGATGCTGCCAAGGCTAAGATCTCCGATGCCACACCGGCACTGATGATTGCACTGGCCATCTTCGCCGTAGCCTTCGTCGTCATCCTCTTCACCAAGATAGAAGAGCCTGCACAGCCTGAAGGCGGCCACCTGCTTCAAGACATCAAGACTTCCATGCGCTTCCGCCACTTTGACCTCGGCATCCTGGCCATCGGTCTCTACGGCGGTGTGGAGATGGGTATCCCCGGCTTCATACTCCAATACCTGACAGCAGCCCCCGATGCAGCAACACCCGGTCTGGCTATGGACGCTGGATATGTAGGCACTCTGGCCTCCATCTACTTCCTGTTCATGCTCATCGGACGTTTCATCGGTGCCAGTGTGGGAGCGAAAGTTTCCACCAAAGCCATGATAACATTCGTCAGCGGACTGGCCATCATCCTGTTGCTCCTTGGCATCTACCTACCGACAACCACCGCCGTCAGCGTGCCCGGCATCGACTACACCAACATGGCCATCCTCTGGGGTGATGTACCCGTCGGCATCTTCTGCTTCCTGCTCGTGGGCCTCTGTGCCAGCGTCATGTGGGGCGGCATCTTCAACCTTGCCACAGAGGGCCTCGGCAAATATACCGCCATCGCATCGGGCGCCTTCATGACCATGGTCTGCGGCTTCGCCATCATGGTGGGCATACAGGGACTCGTGGCCGACGTCACCGGCAGCTACCTCATCTCCTACTGGGTGCCGCTGCTCTGTGCCGCATACATCCTGTACTACGCACTTGTCGGTTCAAAGAATGTCAACACCGACATCCCCGTCGATTGATATTCCACGACTTGAATACAAACATCACTGGAGGAGACCTCAAAAGGGTCTCCTCTTTTTTGTCATACACAAACCGAACCTACAGGCCACGACAACACCAAATGAACTGTTAAGAAATACAAAATCCATAAAAGCAGAGAAAAAAGAAACACACAAACTGATAAGACATTCGGGAAAAAGTTGTAATTTTACACCAAAATTTAGTTACTAACTTAAAAACCTCTTTATGAGAAACTTCAAAAGCTTTATGATTGGAGCAGGAATGGCTACACTTCTGCTCTCATCCTGTGCCAACGGCACCGAGACAAAGTTGACCGTGTCAGGACTCGACCCCGCTGCCTTTGACACCATCATCAACGGGAAAACCGTGAAACTCTACACGCTGAAAAACAACAACGGCATGGAAGTGTGCATCACCAACTATGGCGGACGCGTCGTCTCACTCGTGGTGCCCGACAAGAACGGACAACCCACCGACGTCGTGCTCGGTTTCGACAACATTCACCAGTATGCCGACACCCTGAACTCACCCACCGACTATGGCTCAAGTGTCGGACGCTATGCCAACCGCATCAAGGGCTCCAAGTTCACACTGAACGGACAGGAGTATCAACTGAAAGCCAACGACAACGGCAACTGTCTGCACGGCGGCGGCAACACTGGCTGGATGAACCAAGTGTATGACGCAGAGATGACTGACGAACAGACACTGAAGCTCACCATCACCGCCGAGGACGGCGAGAATGGATTCCCCGGAAAGGTGGTTGCCGTGACAACCTACAAAGTGACCGACGACAACGTGCTCGATATCACCTGGGAGGCTACCACCGACAAGGAAACCATCATCAACCAGACCAATCACAACTACTACAACCTGTCTGGCGACTTCACACAACCTGGCTACGACCAAGTGCTCTATGTCAATGCCGATAACTTCACACCCTCCGACAAGCTCTATATCCCCACCGGCGAAATCAAACCCGTAGAGGGAACGCCCATGGACTTCCGCAAAGCCCATGCCATTGGCGACAGCATCAAGTCGGCCTTCGACCAGATTCAGAACGCTGGCGGCTACGACCACAACTTCTGTCTGAACACCTTTAAGGACGGCAAAGGCGACGACACACAGGTCTGCGCCTCACTCTATAGCCCGAAGAGCGGCATCCTTATGGAAATGTTTACCAATGAGCCGGGCGTACAGGTCTATAGCGGTAACTTCCAGGGTGTGGGCAACGAAGTGAATATCCACCACAAAAAAGGCCTGGTCTATCCGCAACACGTCAGCGTATGCCTGGAAAGCCAGAAGTATCCTGACTCTCCCAACAAGGCCGACTGGGTACAACCTACCCTCAAACCAGGCGAAAAATATTACAGCCACGCTGCCTATAAGTTCAGCATCAAATAGACAAGAAACTTAAAACAATTAAATACAATAACATTATGAACTGGAGTTCACATGAATTCATCTGGCTCGACTGGGCAGTGCTTGCCGTCGGCCTTTGTGGAGTGGTGGCTGCCGTATGGTATGCCATCTGGAAAGACAAGAAAGCTCAGCAGGGCGAAGACTCGTCGGCCTACCTCTTCGGTAAGGGCGAGCCCTGGTATGTAATCGGTATGGCCATCTTCGCTGCCAACATCGGCTCTGAACACCTCGTTGGTCTGGCCGGTACTGGTGCAAAAGACGGCGTGGGAATGGCTCACTGGGAGATGCAGGGCTGGATGATCCTCATCCTCGGCTGGCTGTTTGTTCCTTTCTATCAGCTGCTCATCAACAAGATGGGAAAGATTATCACCATGCCTGACTTCCTGAAGTTCCGCTACACACAGCGCACAGGTTCCTGGCTCTCTATCATCACCCTCGTGGCCTACGTTCTGACCAAAGTCAGCGTAACGGCCTTCACCGGAGGTATCTTCTTCAAGTATCTGCTGGGCATCCCCTTCTGGTATGGAGCCATCGGACTCATTTTCATCACAGCCGTGTTCACCGTCTTCGGTGGCATGAAAGGTGTGATGACTCTCTCCACCATTCAGACCCCTATCCTCATCATCGGTTCTTTCCTGGTGTTGTTCCTCGGACTTGCCACATTAGGTGACGGCAGCATCACCGCAGGATGGGCTGCCATGATGGACGCCTGCAACCAGGCACACAACGGCTACGGAACAACCCACATGTTCCACACCGACCCCGCAGACCCCATGTATCCGCAGTTCCCAGGCTACGTTGTATTCCTCGGTGCTTCCATCATTGGCTTCTGGTACTGGTGCACTGACCAGCACATCGTTCAGCGTGTACTGGGACAGGTTCCAGGTGAGGACAACGCTAAGGTGATAGCACGCGCACGCCGCGGCACCATCGCAGCCGGATTCTTCAAGATTCTCCCCTGCTTCATGTTCCTCATCCCCGGTATGATTGCCTATGCCCTCTCCCTGAAAACAGGAAGCGGCATCGAAATGGATATCACCAACCACGAGTCAACTGACGGTGCTTTCGCCATGATGGTGAAAAACATTCTGCCTGCCGGTATCAAGGGCATCGTGACCATCGGTTTCGTCTGCGCTCTCGTAGCCTCCCTGGCTGCATTCTTCAACAGTTGTGCAACCCTGTTCACAGAGGACTTCTACAAGCCCATGAAAAAAGGCATGAGCGAAGCACACTACGTCTTCGTCGGTCGTATGGCAACAATCGTCGTTGTGCTGCTGGGTCTTGCATGGATGCCCATCATGATGAACATGGGTAACCTCTACAGCTATCTGCAAGACATCCAGTCACTGATTGCTCCTGCCATGGTAGCCGTCTTCACACTCGGTATCTTCTCCAAGAAGATCACACCGAAGGCCGGCGAATGGGGTCTCATCGGTGGCTTCGTCATCGGCATGGTACGCCTGCTCACCAATGTCCTCACCGACTCCGGCAAGGCTGCCATGGACGGCGCCTTCTGGGAAAACACCACCTGGTTCTGGCAGACTAACTGGCTCATCTTTGAGTGCTGGCTGCTGGTGTTCATCATCCTGCTGATGATCGTCGTCAGCTGCTTCACACCCGCTCCTTCTAAAGAACAAGTTGACGCCATCACCTTCAGCGCAGACTTCAAAAAGAGCATCCGCGAAAGCTGGGGCTTCTGGGACATCGTGGGAACGCTCGTTGTCATCGGCCTCTGCGCTTGCTTCTATGCATACTTCTGGTAAAATAATTAATAATGACCTATTATAGCGAATATTCCAAAGTCTGGGTCTCCGTAGATTGTATTATCTTCGGATTCGAGAAAGGACAGCTGAAGCTGCTCATCGGCAAGCGACAGATGGACCCGGGACGAGGAGAATGGTCACTCTACGGAGGCTTTGTAAATGCTGATGAGAGCATAGACGACGCGGCCAACCGCGTCCTCTATGAGCTCACCGGCATGAAAAAAGTCTATATGAAGCAGGTCGGTGCCTTCGGCGAAATTGACCGCGACCCGGGAGAACGGGTCATCTCTATTGCCTACTGCGCGCTGATCAACGTGAAGGACTACGATGACAAACTACGGAAGAAGTATGGGCTGGAATGGGTTAGCAAGGAGAATATGCCACCACTCTACTCTGACCACGAACAGATGGTGAAGAAAGCCATTACCCTGCTGCGTCAACGCATCAGCACGGAGCCGCTGAGTTTTAATCTCCTTCCCAATCTCTTCACGCTTACACAGCTGCAAAACGTCTATGAAGCCATCCTCGGAGAGGAAATAGACAAACGCAATTTCCGCAAACGCATCAAGGCCATAGACTTTATAGAAAAAACAGAACTCATTGACAAAGTAACCTCTAAACGGGGTGCTGCCCTCTATCGCTTCAACAAAAAAGCATATAAGGAGTACCCTTATTTTAAACTGTAATATCATGTTAGAAGAACTCAAACAGAAAGTATTTAAGGCCAACCTCGACCTGGTGAAACAGGGACTGGTCATCTTTACCTGGGGTAACGTCTCAGGCATCGACAGAGAGAAAGGCCTCGTTGTCATCAAGCCCAGCGGCGTCAGTTATGACGAGATGAAGGCTGAAGACATGGTGGTGGTGGATCTGCAGACCGGGAAAGTGGTCGAAGGCGACCTCAACCCCTCCAGTGACACACCCACACACCTTGTGCTGTATAAAGCATTCCCCAACATTCAGGGCGTCGTTCACACCCACTCCACCTATGCCACAGCTTTTGCGCAGGCAGGATGTGACATTCCCAACATAGGAACTACACATGCCGACTACTTCTATCAGGCCATTCCGTGCACACGCGACATGACCAAGGAAGAAGTGGAAGGACAATATGAGCTGGAAACGGGCAATGTCATCGTGGACGAGATTCTGAACATCCGAAAAATCAACCCCGACCACACTCCGGCCGTCCTGGTGAAAAACCACGGACCTTTCTCATGGGGAACCTCTCCCGACAATGCCGTCTATAACGCTAAAGTCATGGAGCAATGCGCCAAGATGGCCTTTGTTGCCTTCTCGGTAAATCCCAAGCTGACCATGAACCCGCTGCTCATTGAGAAGCATTACAACCGTAAGCACGGACCTAATGCCTACTATGGTCAGCGCAAGCGCTAAACCATAAATTGACAATGGACAATGGATAATTGATAATTAAGCTACGCCATGAAGGAGAATAACGTCGTCGAAGAAAAGAGTTTTGAGTTCTCTGTGCGGATTGTTAATCTTTACAAGTACCTGACAACAACTAAGCAGGAGTATGTCATGTCAAAACAGTTGCTCCGTTCAGCTACGAGTGTAGGAGCTAATATCTGTGAGGCGCAGCAAGCACAAAGTCTAATGGACTTTCTGTCGAAAATGAGTATCGCCCTAAAGGAATCTTATGAGTCAGACTATTGGCTCAGACTATTGCAAAGAACAGAATACTTGAAAAAGGACGAATACGATAGTATCATTACGGATTGTCGAGCCATTACAAAGTTGCTGGTATCTATTATTAAAACAACAAAAAATAAAAACGAATAAATCTTATTATTAATCTTGGTATGCGATATTTGTCAAGCGGAGCCAATTATCCATTGTCAATTATCAATTATCAATTAAAATTTTAGAACTATGTTTGAAAATTTAGAAGTTTGGTGGGTAACTGGTGCACAGTTGCTCTACGGAGGTGATGCCGTCATCGCTGTTGACGCTCACAGTAAGGAAATGGTTGCCGGTCTGAACGACAGCGGCATTATACCCATTAAGGTCGTCTATAAAGGCACAGCCAACAGCTCTAAGGAAGTGGAAGACGTCATGAAGGCTGCCAACAACGACGATAAGTGCGTAGGCATCATTACCTGGATGCACACCTTCTCACCTGCCAAGATGTGGATCAAAGGACTGCAGGCTCTGCAGAAGCCTCTGCTCCACTTCCACACACAGTATAACGCAGAGATTCCCTGGGACACGATGGACATGGACTTCATGAACTTGAACCAGAGTGCACACGGCGATATCGAGTTCGGACATATCTGCACCCGCATGCGCGTTCCCCGCAAGGTGGTTTGCGGTTACTGGAAAGACGAGGCCGCTCAGAAGCAGATTGCAGTATGGGCACGCGTGGCTGCCGGTGTGGCTGATGCTCACAACGTGCGCTGTCTGATGTTCGGTATGAACATGAACAACGTGGCTGTGACCGACGGAGACCGCGTAGAATTCGAACAGCGCATGGGTTACCATGTTGACTACTACCCCGTAAGTTCTCTGATGGAATACTTCAAAAAAGTGACCGACAAAGAGGCTGACGAACTGGTTGAAGAATACAAGAAACTCTACACCATCAAGATTGATGAGAGCGGAGAACAAGTATATTGGGAAAAGGTGAAAAATGCTGCCAAGGCAGAGATCGCCCTGCGCCGCGTGCTGAAAGACGAGGGAGCCACAGCATTTACTACCAACTTCGACGACCTCGGTGATGCCGACATCGACGACCCGAACTTCGTTGGCTTCGACCAGATTCCTGGTCTGGCTTCACAGCGTCTGATGGAAGAAGGCTATGGCTTTGGTGCTGAAGGCGACTGGAAAACTGCCTGCCTATTCCGCACACTCTGGGTCATCCAGCAGGGCATGCCGACAGGTTGTTCCTTCCTCGAGGACTACACTCTCAACTTCGCCGGCGACCGCAGTTCCTGCCTGCAGAGCCACATGCTGGAAGTTTGTCCGCTCATCGCTGTTGACAAACCCAAACTGGAAGTCCACTTCCTCGGCATCGGCATCCGCAAGCAGCAGACGGCTCGACTCGTGTTTACCTCTAAAGTCGGACGTGGCATCAAGGCTACCGTCGTTGACCTGGGCAACCGTTTCCGCCTGATTTCTCAGGAGGTAGAGTGCATCAAACCCAAACCTATGCCCAACCTGCCCGTGGCATCTGCTCTCTGGGTTCCACAGCCCACATTCGAGATTGGTGCCGGTGCATGGATCCTGGCAGGCGGTACTCACCACAGTGCCTTCTCTTACGATATCACCGAGGAGTACTGGGAAGACTTCGCCGAGATGCTGGGCATCGAATATGTTCGCATCAACAAGGACACGAAGATCAGCGAATTCAAGCAACAGCTGCAGAACAACGAAATGTACTACATGCTGAGCAAGGCGCTTAAGTAATTGACAATTGATAATTGATAATTGACAATTATGACTGCAAAACAAGTAATAGAAAGCGGTAAAGCCATCCTCGGTATCGAGTTTGGCTCTACCCGCATCAAAGCTGTACTCATCGACGAGCAAAACAAGCCCATCGCACAGGGTTCTCACGAGTGGGAAAACCAGCTGGTTGACGGCTTGTGGACCTACTCGACAGAGGCCATCTGGTACGGATTGCAGGACTGCTATGCCGACCTGCGTCGCGATGTGCAACGTCAGTATGACACGGAGATTGAATCACTGGCTGCCATAGGCTTTTCTGCCATGATGCACGGCTATATGGCTTTCAACGAGAAGCAGGAAATTCTTGTTCCTTTCCGCACTTGGCGTAACACCAACACGGGTAAGGCTGCTGCAGAACTTTCCGAACTGTTCCACTACAACATACCGCTGCGCTGGAGCATTTCTCACCTCTATCAGGCTATTCTTGATAACGAAGAGCATGTTCCACACATCAAATACTTAACCACCCTGGCAGGATATGTACACTGGCAAGTGACCGGACAGTTTGTCCTCGGTGTAGGCGATGCTTCGGGAATGATTCCTGTAGATCCACACACAAAGACCTATGACGGTGTGATGGTGGCTAAATTCGACAAACTCATCGCATCAAAGAACTATGAGTGGAAGTTGCTCGACATCCTTCCAAAGTCGCTCAACGCTGGCGAAAATGCCGGCTTCCTCACTCCGGAAGGAGCCCTGAAGCTCGACGTGTCTGGACACCTGAAGGCCGGTGTGCCCGTATGCCCGCCAGAAGGCGACGCCGGAACAGGTATGGTTGCCACCAATGCCGTCAAGCAGCGTACGGGTAATGTATCCGCCGGAACGTCTTCGTTCTCGATGATTGTACTCGAGAAAGAACTGTCAAAGCCGTATGAGCCCATTGATATAGTTACCACCCCCGACGGTTCTCTCGTTGCCATGGTTCACTGCAACAACTGTACCAGCGATATCAATGCTTGGGTAGGCCTGTTCAAGGAATACCAGCAGCTGCTCGGAGTACCCGTTGACATGAATGAGCTCTATGGCAAGTTGTTTAACAAAGCCTTGGAAGGAGACACCGACTGCGGTGGACTGATGGCTTACAACTATGTTTCGGGAGAACCCGTCACTGGTCTGCAGGAGGGTCGTCCCCTCTTCGTTCGCTCTGCCAACGACAAGTTCAATCTTGCCAACTTCATGCGTAGTCACCTCTATGGCGCCATCGGTGTGCTAAAGATTGGCAACGACATCCTCCTGAAGGAAGAGCATGTGAAGGTGGATCGTATCACTGGTCATGGCGGCTACTTCAAGACAGCCGGCGTTGGTCAGCGCATGCTGGCTGCTGCCCTGAACTCTCCCATCTCTGTCATGGAAACAGCTGGCGAGGGTGGCGCATGGGGTATAGCCCTGCTGGCAGGCTATGTGGTGAACAACCCCAAGGGACTGAATCTGGCCGACTACCTGGAAGAAGTTGTCTTCGCCGGAAACACAGGTACCGAGATTGCACCTACAGAAGAGGAAGTTGAAGGCTTCAACCGCTACATTGAAAACTACAAAGCTTGTCTCGGCATTGAGAAGGCTGCCGTAGAATTCAAGAGTTGAATGGTTATACAGATTCTTGACTCCCCTGTACAGATCTGTTAACTAACATTACAGAAAGGCTCCGCCGCTGACTTGCGACGGAGCCTTTTTAATATTTCTACCTCTTACATTTTCAACTCTATCTGAATTCCAGATAGGGCATCAGCTGTTGTATTTCCTCAGATGTGAAAAGATGGAGCTTTTGTAAATCTGCTGCTGAGTTTAATTCACCATAGAGCCTTCGATATTCAACAATGGCACGGGCACGACGGAAACGAATATAAGGATGGCGGGCCAGCTGTTCAACGGTCATTGTGTTTATATGTACCTTCTTGGCTACTCCCGACTCCACTCGTGCATATTGCTCAGCAACCGGCGAAAGTCCTTGAATATCCAACAGCTGAGATGGGGAAACAAAGCCGCCAAGTCGTTGACGGTATTCCATGATTCGGCGGGCGTAATAGCTTCCCACACCAGGTATGCGCTTCAGCTCTGTTGTGTCTGCATGATTGATGTCAACTGTTTCACCTGGCAAAAGTTTTCTTATGTCTTGCAACGTGTCGTAACCTGCAACAGGTTTTAGTTGGGAGGCTTTCACGAATTCAACTGCAGGCTTATAGTCGTTGGAGATACGCACAAAGGGCAACAGTTCACGATATTGCTTAACAGTCATTCCGTATATGTCTGCAATATCCGATGGAAGTCTATAAACTCCTCCACGCTGACGGTAGCGATAGATACTGTGAATCTGCCAATAGCTGAAGCCAAGTCTTGCAAGTTCCGTACTGTCTGCTGTGTTTGGGTCGAACGGAAAGCGCTCTGCCTGTTGCTGTTGTCCTGCACTGGAATACCAGCGTTCATTGGGCGGTAGGATACTTCGTTTTCCCTCATGAGGTAAAACTGTTCTGGCCAGAGAATCCTCGTTGTTCTCTTTCTCCAAGGAAGTATTCATCTCTTGATAGACAGGTGCAATGAAGAAATAGGCCATCAGAGCCATGATAAAAAAAGACAGAACGGAAAACAAAATAAATCTCCGCTCTGTCTTGTTTACATAATATTTAAAATCGTTCTCCATCCTATTTTAAGGGGAAAGAAGCGTCTTCATGTCTTTTCTTCATCATATTCAGAAGTTTTCCAACTGAGAATATGTCATGACATGAAAGCCATTAATCTATGGCAGGCTTCATATTGGTATAGACCGTCTGAACGTCATCAAAGTCTTCGAGCTTCTCTATCATCTTGTCAATGGTAGCACGCTCCTCTTCAGTCACATCTTTCAAATCATTGGGAATACGGGTAAACTCCGCCCCCGTCACTTCAAAGCCCTCTGTTTCCAGGTGCTTCTGTAGGTCACCAAAGCTGGTCGGCTCTGCGTAGATAGTAATTTCGCCCGTCTCCTCGTCTTCGTCATACTCGTCTTCCACACCATAGTCAATGAGGTCAAGTATCAATTCGTCCATGTCAAGACCGTCTTTTTTCTTGAAGGTAAAAACAGCCTTGTGGTCAAAAAGGAATGACAGAGACCCCTGAGTACCCAGGTTTCCATTGAACTTGTTGAATACTGAACGAACGTCGCCGACAGTACGTGTGGTGTTGTCGGTCAGTGTATCTACAAAGATGGCTATGCCATGAGGACCGTAACCCTCGTAGGTCACTTCCTTATAGTCACTTTGGTCCTTACCCATAGCGTTCTTGATGGCACGCTCAATGTTGTCTTTCGGCATGTTCTCACGCTTGGCATTGGCAATGATGGCACGCAATGCCGGGTTCATGTCGGGCTCCGGACCGCCAGCCTTCACAGCAATGGCAATCTGTTTGCCAATTTTGGTAAAGGTCTTGGCCATGTGGCCCCATCTCTTTAGCTTTGCAGCTTTACGGTATTCAAATGCTCTTCCCATATTATTATTGATTACTTAATTCATTATATTTACTATTAATAATTATCTCAACTCAGCACTGAGCTTCTGCTTGAGGCTGTTGATGATTTTCTGCATAACAGCGTCAATCTGTTTGTCATTCAATGTCTTCTCTGTGTCTTGAAGAATGAAATTCACAGCATAGCTTTTCTTCCCTTCAGGTAGGTTCTTACCTTCATAGACATCGAAGAGTTCTACGCTCTTCAGCAGCTTGCGCTCTGCTTGGCGAGCAACTTGCTCTATCTCCGCAAACTCCACTTTTTTATCAATAAGCAAAGCTAAGTCGCGGCTCACTGACGGGAACTTGGAGAGTTCACTATATTCGACCTTATTCTTGCGAATAGCTTTCATCAATGCTGACCAATGCATATCGGCATAGAACACCTCATTGTCTATCTGAGCCTCCTTCTGCAATCGGCGACTGATTACACCAAGCTCTGCAAGGATTTTACCACCACGATTCTTAATCGTGAGCCCGTGAGAGAAAATGTCGTTCTGACTCTTCTCTACCACCATCATGCCTGTGCTTACTCCTAAACGGGCGAAGATGTTCTCGACATAAGCCCTTAGTTCATAGAATGTGGAAGACTCGTTGGCATGAATCCAACTACCTTCTACGCGCTTACCTGTTATCCACAGTCCCAGATGCATCTCTTCTGAATATTGGCTGATGGGCGCCTTTTGTTCTTGTAGGTCTCCCTGAACGGCAGGCTCGGCAGCTTTCTTAAAGTGATAACAGTTTCCAAACTCAAAGAAACGAAGATTAGGCATCTTACGATTAGCATTGCGTACAATGCTCTCTAATCCGCCAAACAATAGCGTCTGACGCATCACACCGAGGTCGGCAGAAAGTGGATTCATCACCTTGACGGTGGTGTCAAGCGGATAATCAGAGAGTTGCTTTTCTCCACGATCATAATATGAAAGCTTGGTAAGAGAATTATTCAAGATTTCATTAAAACCACAACCAACGAGCTGCTCACTTACCTTATTCTGAAGCCGGAGTACCTTGTCTGCTTCAGCAGGTATCACCAACGAACTCTTCAATTGTGTGGGAATCTCCACATTGTTATAACCATAAATCCTAAGGATATCCTCTACGACATCGCATGGGCGCTGCACATCTACACGGTAAGCCGGAACTGTTAATTCTATTCCATCTTCATTCTCAGAAGTTATGACCATGTCCAGCGAGGTAACAATATCTTTGATGGTATTAATGCCTATTTCCTTACCTATCAAGCTGTTAACATAACTGTACGAAAGAGATACCTTCGCATCGGGAATGGGATTAGGATAGACATCTTTCAACTGCATGGAAACCTTGCCCCCCGCCAGTTCACAACAGAGGATAGCTGCCTGTTTCATGGCATAAATAGCTCCGTTGGGATCGATACCTCGCTCAAAGCGGTAGCTGGCATCAGTGGAGAGACCATGACGACGAGCACTCTTACGAATCCAGGTGGGATGGAAGTAGGCTGCCTCAAGCACCACATTATGCGTAGTATCATAGGTGCCGCTACCCTTACCGCCGAAGATTCCCGCTATACACATGGGTTCTTCTGCATTGCAGATACTCAAGTCATGCTCACCCAGGATATGTTCTTCGCCGTCGAGAGTAACAAATTTTGTTCCCTCGGGCTGGGTGCGAACCACAATGTGATGTCCCTTTACCATGTCTGCATCGAAACAGTGCATAGGCTGTCCGTATGCCATCATGACATAGTTGGTAATATCCACGATGTTGTTGATTGGGCGAAGGCCGATTGTGTTAAGCTTATTCTTCAGCCAATCGGGACTTTCTTTTACCTCGCAACCAGTGATGCTCAGGCAAACATATCGACGACAGGCTTCGGTGTTATCAATAGTTACCTCTATAGGCAAATCCTCATTGTCAATCTTAAAGTTGTCGCATGAAGGTCGATGCAAGCTTGTCTCATAGCCATTACGACGCAACCAAGCGTAGAGGTCGCGTGCCACGCCCCAATGAGAGAGAGCGTCAGAACGATTGGCCGTAATATCTATTTCTATTACCCAGTCGCTTTCCAAATGATAATACTCTGCCGCAGGCTGACCAATGGGAGCATCCTCAGGTAATACAATAATACCATCATGAGAGGTACCCACTCCGATTTCGTCTTCAGCACATATCATGCCGTTCGACTCTATACCACGAAGTTTGGCCTTCTTGATGACGAACTCTTTATCACCGTCATAGAGCACACACCCCAAATCGGCCACAATGACTTTCTGGCCTGCAGCCACATTGGGCGCACCGCACACAATTTGCTGTGGCTCTGCCTTGCCAAGGTCAACGGTTGTTAAGTGTAGATGGGTACCGGGTACATCTTCACATGTGAGTACCTTCCCGACATAGAGCCCTTTTAGCCCTCCTTTGATTGATTGTACTTCTTCCAAAGCATCGACCTCAAGTCCACAGGAAGTCAGCGCATCAGCAGTTTCCTGAGGTGTCAGACTGAAATCCACATACTCGTGAAGCCATTTATATGATATGTTCATATCGTGAAATAAAATATTGTTATCGGAAAAACCATGCAAAGGTAACGATTTCTCTGAACATATAAAAATAATTACTCATTTTTTTGATGCTACGAACTATGTCTTCAATAGAATTTGCTTTCTATGTTTAATTTCAAGTTTAATTCCTATCGGAAATGGTATTTTGTGACATGTGACAAATTATCAAAATACCTAAAATTCTTACTCCGACATCATTCTTCGACAAGCGAAGCGGCAAAGCCGAGCAGCCCGGAAGGTGCCTATACCAGCCATTTTAGAGTTAGTGGGTAACTATAATAGAGTTAATGGGTAACTCAAAACCACCTCTCATAGCATAGCAATAAGTTATCGCTGCTTACGATAAAGCAAAAAAAACAAATAGTAAAACCATGACAATTACCCCTCTTTTTATTTTTTTATAGAGAAAAGGGGGCAAATAATAAAAAAATGAGTACTTTTGCAAAGCAATTCGCAAGAATAGCAATGAGAAGTAGAACAAATAACCACTAACTAATTCAACAAAGAAGAGAAGAAAGAACATAATAGTTTTTAGACATCCTTGACTATACTGAAATACCCGAATTTGCACAAACCACCACGTCAGTTTAGTTATTAGGACAACAAGGGTGTCTGCGCCAAAAGACTATGGGCGTGGACAGAATGATTGTTGTCTGGCGTGGGCTGTGCAATGCCTGGGTATGCAACCTGAATCCTGCCACGTCCTCTTTTTTGAGGAATTTCTGTTTTATATACGTATGAACGAACGGCACATAAGGATTCACGGAGACAACATTGTTGAGTGTGAGAGGACACTTAACATGATTGTTGAGGCTTTCAATGCCTCATGTGTTTTGCTAAAGCATCCCGTTTATTTCCCAAAGTACAGGGTAGAAACGGGAAGTTGCGCATTCGAGATAGAACTATTGTCGGGTCATGGACGATGGGGCGGCATTGACCTTGGCAAAATTGTGAGCCAACATGGTGGACGACTTCGTGAAAGTGCCGATTCGTACATCACAGAAATTCAGGATGGCGAAGAGTACATTTTGTTAGCCATTGAATATTGTTCTGCTCTGCCTGCAGGCAACAATGCTTGGCAGAGAAACGGCAGAGCATTGGCCAGTGTGATGGCAAACGTGCCTTATTTGTATTATGCCGAGATTGGCGGGATAGAACTTGACGAGAATCGCACGCCCAAAGCCCCACGATATCCTAATCCTGCCGTTCCTTTCTCCTATATCACCTTATCGAAGGATATGGGGTGTGTTTGTCTGCCCGTATATCGGTCACACCCCTCAATGACGGAGGAAAACATGAAACACTACAAAGACACACTTGGATATGCCGATAGCCTTCGATATTTGAAGGGCATACTTCTTGGCGAAGACACCAGTGAAATTGTCGCTTCTCTAGCAAACAAAGCACTTTCACTTGTAAAGATTCTTGCCAATACCCGACAACGGCGAGATACGCTACGAGGCAATGAATGGAAATCACTGTTAAACTCAAGAAACAGGGCGTCGCGGTTGGCTCGCTATGATGGTATTGAGTGGAAAAAGAAATCTGCGAGTAAAGTCGCCATGACTGACACATTTGACCTGTTGAAAGAGGAGGTGGAATCATTATCAGCAAAACCTATCACGGCCAAAGAACTGCCATTCTGCATCATTCCTAAGGCAAACGTGAGAACTTTCAAGAGCTGGTTGAAAAAGACTTATCGCAGAATGAATCCTGCGGTAGATACAAAGAAAGAACTTGCAATCGTATGGATTACTGGCTTCAAGCCGAAAGGTGACGATTCACGACCAGACAGAGGATTGGCACCTCTATGCCGAATGCTGTTAGGCAGAGACGCAAACATCATGGCTGTCGTTTCTGGGCCAGGAACGAAATACACTTGGGAACTCTTGACAAAAAGCCCCGATGAACTATGCAACAACAACGGTCTGTTTCAAGCCATCTTTGTGTGCTGCAACTATCTGTTAGTCGACAGTACGACATGTAGCAAGAAAATATTCATCAGTATCAAAGAGAGCGTTTTGCCGCGAGAAAACAAGATTACGTTCCCATACATTGAGAAACCCGAAGTTTCGTACTTTGAACATGATACCGATTGCGCCATTCATCAAATTTTTGCTCACCATGAGGCCGATGGCATCTATGAATGTTTCTGCAATCCACCTGGAGGCGACTGGTCAGGAATCTCATTTTACAGGAACGATGAAGAATATAAATGGACTTCCCTGCCAAGAGTGTCGGAAGCAAGCAAACGCCCTGACCATATTTTTCAATTCAGCTCTGGGGACAAGCCGATCTTTGTTACCATTGAGTCGAAAGGACTGGGGAAAGATTTGGAGGATAATATTGGGAATCGCCTGAAAGATTACATCAGAGACCTGTTTCGAAGTGAGCCGACGGCCTATTGGACATCAGCAAACACGAAATGGAGGTTCTTTGATGGCACATTGGGCCAAGTGGGATACGATCTCTTAGCCGTTGGCGCTTTCCTGTATAAGAACGACGAGGAACTAAGTCAACACCTTGACCGTGGCAATCTGGATGCAATCTTTGCTTTTGAGTTCGGCGATGTGTCTACCCTGCATTTCTATTCCAACGAAAGAGGTGCGCTGATTGGAGACCATTTGAAACAGATAGCCTCAGAACAGGGAACTTTTATAGTTAAGGTACACTGATTCATGAATATCTTCCTGAACTTTGTCAATGACTTTTCTGAAAGCAGACTTTCCCGTCTTTATTTTGAAGGTTACCTTATAGAGTTCTTCGGGTGGCGCATACGAATAGGTGCGTTCACCCGATGTTCCGTCAAATGTCAGCATCCAGTAAACGCCTTTTGAGTTTAGAGAGTCGAGTGTCTTGTATAAATCATCCAAAGAGAATGGTGTCTGCGTATAGCGGCTTTTTGTCCCACCATACGGAGGGTCTAAAAACACAAAATCGCCAGCCTTAACATCTGCAAGACATTCCCTGTAATCAGTGTTCAAGAAGTCAAATTTGCGGATGTACTGATGCCACTGACGTATGATTTGGGTAAGTCGATAGGGGTCAATGCCTGGTCTTGTCAAATGAAATGAATTGTTAAACTCCCCTGCACTATTGTAGCGAATCATCCCATTAAGGCAAGTGCGTGTCAGAAACAGAAAGTCCATTGGGTCTCTCGTGGCATTAAAAGAATCTCGAATCTCATAATATACTTGATAGCCATCTGTCTGCAATCGTTTCCATCGTTCAGCATAAGCAACGGAAACTTTCTCCGGATTATCCTTTATCTCATTCCAAAGGGATATAAGCTCCGGAATAATGTCGCTGGCTTTGCCCTTGTTCGATTTCGAAAACGGCATCATGGAACCTCCTCCGACGAAAGGCTCATAATAAGTTCTAGCTGGCTGAAAAAACTCGGCCAGTTGCTCGGCAACCACTCTCTTGCTGCCAGACCACTTGATGACAGGTTGTAATGGTTTCATCAGAATAAAGATGTTGCTTTTGCCTTCTGCGCTTCTTCCAAACGCTTCTTGGCAATGTTGTAATACTCTTCTTCTATCTCAAACCCTGTAACGTTCATGCCGGCCCTAATGCCAGCCACCATTTCCGTTCCAGAACCAGCAAAGGGAACAAGCAAGTTGCCACCCTCCACACCACACAATGCCAATATCCTTTCCGACACCTTGATAGGTTTTTGTGTGGGGTGCGAGCCGAATTTCATTTCTTCTTTTGACTTGTTGTTAGGAATATCCCAAACGGTTCTCATTTGCTTGCCCGCTTCTTTTAGCATATCAGAAGAGGATGCATAAGCCTTTGACGCTTCGTAGTTGAAGTAATACTTTCGATTTTTTTCCCCACCCTTATGCACCCACAGAATAGTTTCATGGCTTGCAGTCAACCGTCTGCCAGACAGATTGGGAAATGAGTTGCGTTTGAACCAGGCTATTTCATTGATAATCTCCAGTCCAAGTAATTGGCAACAGACATTGACAAAACCCGAATTGTGGTAGGTAGAGTGAATCCATATTGACCCTTCCAACTTGATAATCCTCTTCAACTCCTTCAGCCACTGGTAGGTTTGCAGGAAAGAATCGTTTTGTGTCAGCAAGTCCCACGCCTCGTTTTCAAGATTCCATTCACCACCAAAGCCAACCAGCCTTTCCTTCTTTCCATAGTCCCAGTTATGCTTCGACGACGCTCCGTATGGCGGGTCTACAATACAAAGGTCGAAACTGTCGGAAGTAAGTTTCGGCAGTCCTTCAAAGACATTTTGGTTATATAAATTATAATGTGGATTCATGCTCAGTTCTTGCAGAATTCTAATTCCCAACTATCGAACAATAAGAATTAAATGTGGACAGTTTTTGCTGTACAAAGCAACCAGAGGTCGAGTGCAGTCTTATGTCCTTATATCTGTCCATTGGCATGTCTGTTTTTAGGGTTACGCCTTATATTATAGAAGCACGGCTATGCGACATGCCCCATCTCGTAAAGATGTTCGGGGGCAATGTCAATGCTTCCGTCGAGCCAGCAGACCGTCCATCCGTCAAGGTCGAAATGGTCGAATACAGCTTTGTCGCGCAGTGGGGCAAAGAGCTTATATTTCTCAATGAGCGGCAGGCAGTCGAAAATGCGTTCGCAGCCATCATTGAAGGTCAGGTGCAGCCTATAGCCATCAAGGGCACGGGCGGCTGTAACCCATTTTAGTGAATTTGTCTGTTCCATACACTAATCCAGAGGGCTTATTTTTACCAGAGTCTCACCATTCTCCATGCGTTCCCAGTTCATCATCAGTTCGTCCTTATGCTGGTCGAGCCACTCGAAGACCAGATGCAACGCACGACGTGGCATCTGCCCAGTCACTCTACCCGTCTGAATGTCGATGGTGGCACGATACTCATTGTAGCGCACATGGAAGTGCGGCGGATTGTGGTCGGGCATATACATCGTAATGACGATTCCGTAGAAATGGCAAATCTCTGGCATGATACTCTTTTTTGATAATTACGGTCACAAGGCTCGTGCAAGCAGAGTGCAATGGAGCTTGCTCCAATTGCCGAGGCGCAGCCGAGTCTCGCACCCTTTTGGGTGCAAAGGTATAAAATCTTTTTGATAAATATAACACTTTACCTGTACCTTTTTATTGGGGTCCGGTAAAAATCTGTACTACTCACTACAAATCCATTGGTGTCAAATATTTCTGGCGATTATTACAACAGAGGGGCTAAGAAACTGACGGACGCTGAAAGTGCACACCTTCGGTGTGCTGCCCCATGAAAGTTTATCGGACACCAATGAAAACATATAGGGGGCTTGTCTCAAAAACAAAAACATCCCAACTCTTGAACTACACAGAGTTGGGATGAAGACTTACATGTTTAGCGGACAGTAATAAAAAACAAACGAGTTTGTTTTGTTCTTCTCTCGACTTTTCGTAACTTTGCCACTCAGTGGCGAACTTACAATGCACTCTGCATAAAAAACAAAAGATTTTGTTTTGTTCTGCTCTCGTTTTTGCGTAACTTTGCGTGGAAAATTAAGTTAAGTGAAGGTAAGACTATATTCATACACAACTAAAGAATTTTATGAGACTGACAGGAAGAAGAGAGAGTAGTAACGTGGAAGACCGACGGGGGTTTTCCGGCGGCACCAAGATTGGCATCGGCGGTTTGGGAGGTATCCTCATCATTGCACTGCTGACATTTATCGGTGGTGGTGACATAGGTGACGTGGTTACCAACGTGGTGCAACAAGGCGGACTGGGAACCATTCAGGAAGAACAAATGGAAGGGCAACGCGATTTTACCGCCGAAGAAGAAGAGTTAGCAAGATTCTCCCGTCAGATTCTGGCTGGAACGGAAGATATTTGGACTGAAGTGTTCCAGCAAATGGGAAGACAATATACGCCCCCTACCCTGGTTCTCTTCACTAACCGTGTGAACAGTGCTTGCGGAACCGCCTCGTCTGCCGTTGGCCCATTTTACTGTTCAGCAGACCAGAAACTCTATATCGATCTCTCTTTCTTTACTCAGATGAAGAGTCAATTGGGAGCTGATGGTGACTTTGCCTATGCCTATGTTATTGCACATGAAGTTGGTCATCATGTGGAATATCTTCTCGGAACGCTTTCACAAGCCCATCAACAGATGAGCCAAGTAGATCAGGTTGCTGCCAATCGAATCAGTGTGAAACTGGAGCTACTGGCCGACTACTATGCCGGAGTGTGGGCCCACTATGATGACGAGAAATACCAGTCACTTGAACCTGGCGATGTGGAAGAGGCCATTGACTGTGCCGAGAAAATCGGAGACAACTACCTGCAAAAAAAAGCAAAGGGATATGTGCAGCCCGAGTCGTTTACCCATGGGACAAGTGCACAACGCATCAAGTGGCTAAAGTTAGGCATTAAACATGGCGATATGTCTATCAGCACTTTCGGGCTCAGCGATTCGGAACTCTAATCCCCCCCCCAAAAAAATCACTTAAAACGTCTGCTTTATAAATTATAAAAATGTAACCATAAAAATAAAACAGCGGACATGCTGTCCGGAAGACTTTCTCAGAGGAGCGGTAAACGGGGCTCGAACCCGCGACCCTCAGCTTGGGAAGCTGATGCTCTACCAACTGAGCTACTACCGCAAATAAATTAAGACAAGGGAAATTCTCTTCTCAAAAAGAGCCGATACCCGGACTCGAACCGGGGACCCACGCATTACGAATGCGTTGCTCTACCAACTGAGCCATATCGGCAAAAGCGAGTGCAAAGATACAATATTTTTTGGAACCAACAAAAGAAACAGAATAATTTTTATGAAATATTTCATGAAAGAAAAGATAGAAGTAAAGAGCCCCAAAAACATCAGACCTGAGAATCAGAAGAACAATAAGAGATGGACATCTGACATGAAGGCAACATTGCTTCTTGTAATGGCCATCTTCTTTGTGTTGCACTCCATCTCTGCGCAACGCAATGAGATTCTCAATCCTCGCATTGCCTCCCTGCAGGTATCACCCGGCGATGACTGGCTGCAACCACCTATTATCCAACTACATGGCGGGCAACCCATTATTATCTCATTCGATGACCTCACCCATGAGTATCACCGCTATGTCTATCGAGTGGAACATTGTGAAGCAGACTGGAGCCCAAGCCGCGACCTCTTCACCAGTGAATATGTACAGGGCTTTGCCGATGGAAAGGCGCTTGAAGACCTGGAAGAATCGCTCAACACCAATATTCTTTTTACCCACTATCGTCTGCAGATTCCTAATGAAGAATGTCGGCTGAAACTAAGTGGAAACTACCGCGTAACCATTTACGACGAAAACAATGACAACGAAGAGGTGCTCCGCGCCTACTTCCTGGTGGTTGACCCTATAGCTAATGTAATGTTAAATATTACCTCCAACACTGATTTGGGCATGAATAGCCGCTACCAGCAACTCTCAGCTCAGGTAAGATACAACAATCTAAAGGTCACAAGACCTGACGTTCAGCTCCATACCGTTGCCCTGCAGAACTTCAGATGGGATGATGCCCGCTATAATGCTGACCCACAATACCGCATGTCCGATGGCCTAAAGTGGGACCACTGTCGCCAACTGATATTCTATGGTGGCAACGAATACCGTAAATTTGAGATGACCGATCCAGACCATGCTACCCTCGGCATCGAAAAAATGCGATGGGACGGAACTACTTATCATGCTTGGCTTTGGCCCGATGAACCCCGTCCTAACTATGTCTATGACGAAGATGCCAATGGGGCTTTCTACATTCGAAATTCCGATAACTACGATAACGACCGACTCTCTGACTATGTCCTGGTGCACTTTACACTGAAATCGCCACGACTGGACGGTGACGTCTATGTAAATGGACGCTGGACACATGATCAGCTACTACCCGAATACAGGATGGATTACGATGACTTAAAGGGTGAATACTCACTGGTAAAAAGCATGAAACTGGGGTATTACAATTACCAATACCTACTCCAACGTCCCGATGGCAACATAGAGCCATTAGAGTCTGAAGGCACATTCTACCAAACAGAAAACCAATATCAGTTTCTCGTATATTGGCGCGCCATTGGAGGCCGCACCGACCTGCTGGTCGGCTATCAGCAAGTTTCGTTTGCCCCATAAATAATTTTCAGGATAGAAGTCGTTTCCTTCTCTACCCGAAAGCGATTGTCTGTTCGTTCGTCCACAAGCCAGATGATTCTACCTTTTGCATCTTCCACAACGAGCTGACGTTGTTTATCGGGCAACGACTTCTTACGGTCTGTCATATAATCACTCACTAACTTTGAACCTGTCATGCCAAAGGGAACAAAACGGTCGCCTTTCCGGACGTGACGAACAGTCAGCGGCCACTGGACTTTCGTGCTGTCGAGCATTGCTTCCCAACGATTCCGTCCCGGTTGATCCTGCAGGTCACGTTCTTCTTCTAAAAAGACAAAGAACTGCGTCTCACCGAAGACATATCGCCCGGGCTCCTTCACAACAATCGATGGCATGCTGGTTTGAATGAGGTCGTTTTTCGGATAAACAATCAGTTTTCCACGATTAACGGTTGCCACATGAGAACTACTTTCCCAATGTCTTCCAGACACTCCATTAAGTTGTGGAAAAACGAGATGAACCTGCTGAGAGGAGAAATTATATCTCTGCAATATCTCATAAAGTAAACATTCCGGTGCCTCCGAGTGACAGATAGTCTCTATGTCGTAGCCATCACTGCACTTCGCATTCTCTGTTTCGTGTTTTATCGCAACGTCATAGATTTTCTTCACACCGCTTAACCTTTCAGCCATGTTGGCAACAACTTTATCAACGCCCGGGTTGAGGGTACGCAGCAGTGGCAGCACCTCTAAACGAAAACGATTGCGCAAAGCTGCGTCTGTCAGTAGGTTGGTACTATCTATAACATAATGCTGGCCCCGTTTACCCGTCACCGCATCACAAAGAGAAGCGAGAAAATTCTCGATTTCTTCCCGAGTCACTCCCAACAATGGTCGAATAATCTTGCCGTTGCGAGGCTGCATCCCGATGAGACCGTCAAGACCTGAGCCGCGGACAAGATGCATGAGCACCGTTTCTACTTGATCATCGCGATGATGAGCAACACAAACGGCATCGGCTCCTATATCATCACATAGTCGATTAAAATAACGATATCTAAGATTACGTGCTGCCGTTTCTATACTCTCATGGTGCAACTCTGCATAGGCTTGGGTATCAAAATGGACACGATGAAACGGAACTTGGAGTCGATCACAAAATGATGCACAAAACTCTTCGTCACGCTTAGATTCGTCGCCACGCAAATGAAAATTACAATGAACAGCCTCTACCCGATAGCCCAATCGTTGTAGCACCAAAAGCAAAGCGACACTATCAGCCCCACCAGACAAGCCCACCAAATAGTGGCCCTGAAGTTCCAGAAGTTTATGACGACAAATATAGTCACCAACTTTTGCGACGAAGTTGTCCGTTCTCTTAATCATCATTCACAAGTTCAATATCTCTCTATAGTCAAGAACGTCTGAATACCATTAATTCCAAGGTATTCTCGGATTAGAAATTCACTCCACATACAGTACCAATCCTTTCAAATACTCACCCTCAGGATGATATATATTAATAGGATGGTCTGCTGGTTGATGTAGCTGATGAAGGATGCGAACCTTGCGGCCAGCTTGTGCAGCAGCAGTGAACACTGCATTACGGAAGTTGTCTTTCGTAACAACTTGAGAACAACTGAACGTAAACAAGATGCCACCCTTCCGGATGCGTTCAAAGCCTTTGACATTTAGGCGAATGTACCCTTTCAGAGCGTTGTGCAAGGCTCCGCGATGCTTTGCAAAAGCAGGTGGATCGAGAATGATAAGGTCATATTTTTGGTCGTTAGCATCAAGATATTTGAAGGCATCATCGCAGAATGCCTCATGACGACTGTCGCCGGGGAAATTCATCTCGATGTTACGATTGGTCAGCTCGATGGCCTTTGCACTGCTATCAACAGAATGAACGAGTCTTGCCCCACCTCGCATGGCATAAACGGAGAAGCCTCCCGTGTAACAAAACATGTTCAGTACGCTGCGTCCATGTGCATAAGTTTCGAGCAGACTACGGTTTTCTCGCTGATCGATAAAGAACCCAGTTTTCTGGCCTCGTAACCAATCAACATGGAAACGCAGACCATTTTCCATCGCCGTATTCTCCTGAGTTCCTCCCATGATGAAGGCATTTTCTTGTCCTAACCCTGCCATATATGGTAAGGTCGTTTCACTCTTGTAATAGATATGTTTGATACGCTGGCCCATTATCTTCTCCAGAGCCTTGCTGACAGCCATTCGATCAACATGCATACCTACACTATGGGCTTGCATAACGGCAGTTGGACCATAACAGTCAATAACGAGTCCAGGAAGGTTGTCGCCTTCACCATGCACCAGGCGATAGGTGTTATTATTCTCGTTATCAGCGAGTCCAAGAGAAAGGCGTACGTTAAGTGCGGACTGCAGACGGCTCTCCCAAAATTGGTCATTGATAACAACGTCGTGAAAAGACAGAACACGTACACTGATAGAGCCTATTTGGTAATGTCCAACAGCGATAAATTCGCCACTTTCCGTCAACACTCGCACCACCTCGCCTTCTTCAATATCAGAGTCAGTGTGATGGATGGCACCTGAAAAAATCCATGGATGGAAGCGTTTAAGCGATTCTTCCTTTCCATGTTTCAAATAAACAGTTTTATATATCATTGCTTTCATTCGTCAATTTTGTTTCTGTTTGCATCACCAAAGGTTCTGGGATATGAACCACTACAAGTTCGAATTCATTATTTTGCTTCAGTCTTTCAATCTCCTCATATAGCTGGATACAGCTCCATGCATCGATGGCAGCATATTGTTTTTGTTTATCATTGAGCACATCGGCATCCCAGTTGGTTAGCCGCTGGCGCTTACTTATTTTCTTATGAAAAATGTTGGCATAGATTTTCTGCAGACTCATGTCTTTGATTCCAATATCACCAACCACGTTCTGCAAATCGATAAATCTACCTGGAACAAAAGCAGCGCGCCGTTTCAAGGATAAAATGTCATCATGCCATGAAATGCCAATCATGGGCACTTCTGTATTTTCAAGTAATTGTTTGATAGCCGGTGTGATTCCAATCATGTTCAGACGAAACAGAAAGCAAATTTCTTTCGATGAAACCTGCAATAGTGACACCTTGTGACTCTCACCTCGGCGGAAGGATGGTCGAGTCTCTGTATCAACGCCCAAAATAGGTTGCGAGAGCAGATAGCTGACAGCCCGTTCTGCCTCTCCAACCGACTGGATAACCACAATACGTCCGGGAAATGATACAACGGGCATTTCTGCTATCTTAGCTTTATCAAACTGACTATAAAGAATTTTCTTCATGACTGATTTTTTGCAATCAAAGTGCAAAATTAGAAAAAAAGTATGAAAAGATGAACGAATATAAGTTTTTTCAACTACTTTTGCACTAAAAATCATCAACAAGTACTTTTTATGGTAAAGAAAAATATGAAACAGAAGTCCAAAGGTATCAACGATGTCGTAGGATTCAAAAATATATTTAGCAATGAAACCACTGATTTTCTGTTAGGAGCACTACTGGTGTTGATGGCCATCTATGTGATAATAGCGATGTCATCGTATCTAACAACAGGCCAGGCCGATCAAAGCATACTTGAAGACATGCGTCCGGGTGACTGGCTAAACTCTGACCGCAAGTTTACCAACTATTGCGGTTCCATCGGAGCACTCATTTCCTATTCGCTCATTACCATAAACTTCGGCTATGCTGCCTTCTTCATTCCCATCTTCTTCATTCTTGTAGGATTGAAACTCATGAAGGTTTATTCGGTAAATTTATGGAAATGGTTTTTTAGTTTAGCCGTCGTCATGCTGTGGTGTTCTGTAACCTTTGCAAAGTTTCTCGCACCCATCATGGGTGAACAGATATTCAACGCAGGAGGTAACCACGGACTTTTCTGTGTCCAGCAGCTTGAAAATCTCATCGGCGCCCCAGGACTCACGCTTGTATTGATTATCATTGCACTTAGTTTTCTCACCTTTATCAGTGCAGAAACCATTACCTATATACGCAAGTCTCTTAACCCACTGGGGCATCTCATGAGCAAGACAAAATTTACCATCACCAATGCCATGGCAAAAAAAGAAGAGCCCTATAACGAAGAAGCTGAAATAACAGATGACACATTGACAGGTGCCCATGATTCCTCCGATTTTGACCCGACACCTAAGTCCAAACAAGAAGAAGCTCCTACAGTCATTGACTTGACCGAGTTTAAAACCGAATCTGAGCCAAATAACAAGAAGACTGAAAAAAAGCCCAACACTATAACAAATAATCTTCACGCAGGAGAACTAACCGTGGAAATAGCTCCCTCAGACGAGGCCGCCACTGGCAAAACTGTCAGTGATGAAGAATTGCTTAAGAGTCCCATCAATCCGCGCGAACCATTCCTTAAATACAAGTTCCCGACCCTTGATTTATTGAAAAAATATGATAACAGTGACACCCCTGAGGTTGATATGGTTGAAGTGCGTTCCAACAACAACCGAATCATTGAAGTGCTGAATAGTTTCGGCGTAGCCATCCGCGAAATCAAAGCCACCGTTGGCCCTACTATCACACTTTACGAAATCACACCAGCCGAAGGTGTTCGAATTTCAAGGATAAAGAATCTGGAGGCCGACATCGCCTTGAACCTGGCTGCATTAGGTATTCGCATCATTGCACCCATGCCTGGTAAGGGAACCATCGGTATTGAGGTCCCAAACAAGAAGCCAAACATTGTCTCCATGGAGAGTATTCTGAACTCAAAGAAATTCCAGGAAACAAAGATGGACCTGCCTATCGCCTTGGGAAAGACCATTACCAACGATGTGTATATGGCTGACTTGGCTAAGATACCCCATCTGCTGGTGGCAGGTGCAACCGGTCAAGGTAAGTCTGTCGGTTTGAATGCCATTATCACCTCACTACTTTACAAGAAACATCCGAACGAACTGAAGCTGGTGCTTGTTGACCCAAAGAAAGTGGAGTTTAGCATCTATTCGCCTTTGGTCAACCACTTTATGGCGACATTGCCAGAAAACGAAGAAGAGCCCATTATCACAGACGTAACAAAGGTTGTACGCACGCTCAATTCTCTCTGCAAGCTTATGGACACCCGATACGATCTGTTGAAATTGGCAGGAGCCAGAAATGTGAAAGAGTATAACGAGAAGTTTATTAACCGCAAGCTCAAGTTGACAGACGGTCACGCCTATATGCCTTACATCGTGGTTGTCATTGATGAGTTTGGTGACCTCATCATGACAGCAGGCAAGGAAATCGAGTTGCCGATTGCCCGTATTGCGCAGCTGGCCCGTGCCGTCGGTATTCACATGATTATTGCCACTCAACGACCGACTACCAACATCATCACTGGAACCATCAAGGCAAACTTCCCAGGACGTATAGCATTCCGCGTAAGTTCACAGATAGACTCTCGCACCATTCTCGACCAGAAAGGTGCAGACCAGTTGGTTGGTCGTGGTGACATGCTCATCCTTGTAGGCAATGATCCCGTACGTGTGCAGTGTGCTTTTGTTGACACGCCAGAAGTAGAACGCATCAACAAGTTCATCCAAGAGCAGCCCGGACCGGTTGAACCCATGGAACTACCCGAACCCGCAATAGAAGAAAATGGTACAGGTGGTACAGGTAACGTGGACAGCCATTCCCTTGACCCATTCTTTGAGGAAGCCGCTCACGCCATTGTCACGACTCAACAAGGTTCAACCAGTATGATACAGCGCCGTTTCTCTATCGGCTACAACCGAGCAGGGCGACTCATGGATCAGCTGGAAGCCGCAGGTATCGTCGGACAGTCGAATGGTGCCAAGCCACGCGATGTCCTTGTTGCCGACGAGAACACACTAAACAACATTCTGGCCAAGTTTAGAGAACAAGCATAAAGTCAACAATTCATGGATCATCAGTATTCTCGATGATCTTAGAACGCCTCTACTTATCGCGCTTTCCGCATTACTTTGAACATTTAGAAGACACAAACTTGTAGATAACATATTAATAAATAGAAAGAAGAAAAAATGAAAAAGTCTATAATTCTTTTAACAATGCTATTGCTGGCTGTCACTGGCATAGAAGCACAAAATGTACAAAAAGTCAGAAAAGTCCTCGACAAGACAGCCTCCGTCATCGGACGTAAAGGTGGAGCCAGTGCCTCGTTTTCACTAAGCAATCCTAAGACCGGCAAGACTACTGGAACTATTGCCATCAAGGCTAATAAATTTCATGTCACTACCCCACAGGCCGTAGTATGGTACAATGGTAAGACCCAGTGGACCTACCTCAAGCAGACGGAAGAAGTCAATATAACCACCCCCACCGAGTCACAGCAGGCAGCCATGAACCCCTACCTGTTTATCACGATGTATAAGAAGGGCTTCGATCTTTCAATGACCAACTCTGGTAGCAACTACCTTGTTCATCTCACCGCACAGAACAAGAAACGCAGTGTACAGGAGATCTATATTCTCATCAACAAAACCAGCTATGTTCCACAACAGGTAAAGATGAAGCAAAAAGATACTTGGACCACTATCAACATCACCAATTTCCAAGCCAAAAACCAGGCGGACAATGTCTTTGTGTTTCAACAAAAAGACTTTCCTAAAGCAGAAGTCATCGACCTGAGATAACTCGACAGAACAAGATGAATCGGCTACAGATTTTTCTGGAACTGCGTCGCCACCGACTGCTGGCAGACAAACGAAGTCTGGACTTTGCCCGCAACAAGGCCGCCAAGTGGGTTATGGCCATTGTTGCCACCATTACAGTAATTTATTTAATGGGCTTTGCTGTAATGTTTGCTTTTATGGTCAACAGTTCCCGTAGTCTCGACTCCGTGGAAATGGCTCTTCTCATTGCACCCTTCCTACTTACCATCGACTTCCTGTTTCGTTTCATTGCCCAGCAGACCCCCGCTCAGCTCATACGACCATATCTGCTCATCAACATACCTCGCTATGCCTGCATCGAATCATTCTTGATAACAACGCTGTGCAGCTGGAGTAATCTGACCTGGTTTTTCTTTCTCGTACCTTATGCCCTGATGTCGGTAGTATTCACACATGGCATCGGCATCACCGTCAACTTGTTGCTCCTTTACTTACTGATGATATTAGTAAACAGCCAATGGTATCTACTCGTTCGAACTCTCATCAACGACCGTCTCATCTATTGGCTGCTACCACTGAGTTTTTACCTATTGGTCTATAGTCCGCTACTGGCCTACCTCGTGACCGACCATCCAGCCGTAGAGTTCACTGATTTCTATGAACAAGTGGCCGACGCTCTGCTCAAAGGCAGTTTATGGCCTCTCTTGGCAGAATTATTCTTACTCATCGTTATGCTGGCCGTCAATCGCCAGGTGCAACATTATTATATCTGGAAAGAACTCTCTCACTCCACCTCTTCGCATCATGTTCGCTTGACTGCCTTCCGTTTTCTGGACCACTACGGCATAATTGGCCAATATATCAAGCTGGAGGTGAAAAGCATCTTGCGCAATAAAAACCCACGCAAAAGCTTCATCTTTTCCACCGCTATCGTTGTCGTCATGAGCCTGGCCATCGCTTTCACAGATGTTTATGACAGCGACTTCATGACCAACTTTTGGTGTGTCTATAACTATGTTATATTCGGAGGAACTCTGCTACAGAAAATCATGAGTTATGAAGGCAACTATATTGATTGTCTGATGATTAGAAAAGAGAATATCCTCCACATGCTCGAAGCTAAGTATATCTTTTATTCTGCATTGCTGCTGCTACCCTTCACGCTCATGCTTCCCCCAGTTTTTTCTGGTAAGTGGTCGCTGCTGATGCTCATCTCCTATGGACTCTTCACAGCAGGATTCCAGTTCTTCGTGCTCTTCCAGATGGCCGTCTATAACCACACGACCCTTCCACTCAACTCAAGGCTCATCTCATCCAACGGCATTGAAAACAACTATATCCAGTTTATTGTCACGCTCACTGCTTTCGGTCTGCCCCTCGTACTTGTCACCATGCTTGAGTCTATTATGAGTAACACTGCTGCCTATTTGGTGATGATGGCCATAGGTTTAACCTTTATCTTCAGCAGATCGCTCTGGTTGCGCAATATCTACAACCGCATGATGGCTCACAAATACGAGATTTTGGAAGGTCTTCACAGTACCCGATAAAAGTTGTTGACTTTCACTCAGAAAAGTGAGAAAAGAAGAAAGATATCCAATTGAAATTAAAACAACCATATATACAAATGAAATTTATCGCTATCATTCCCGCACGCTATGCCTCCACACGTTTTCCAGGCAAGCCTTTAGCCATGTTGGGTGGCAAGCCTGTCATTCAGCGCGTTTACGAACAAGTTACCAATGTCATTCCAGATGCCTACGTTGCTACCGATGACGACCGCATCTTCCAGGCCGTTGAACAGTTTGGTGGCAAAGCTATTATGACGTCGCCCAACCACAAGAGTGGTACCGATCGCATCGAGGAAGCCGTTGAAAAGATTGGCGGAAGCTGGGATGTCGTAATCAATGTGCAAGGTGACGAGCCCTTCATCCATGCCACACAGATAGAAACCGTCTGCAAGTGTTTTGATATTCCGGAGACGCAGATTGCCACTCTTGGCAAGCCCTTTACCAACATGGAGTCTGTTGAGAACACCAACTCACCGAAGATTGTTGTCGATAACCGTGGCTTTGCACTTTATTTTTCCAGAAGCATCATTCCCTTCGTCCGTGGAGTAGAAAAGGGCGAGTGGCTGAGCCATTATCCCTTTCTGAAACATCTTGGCCTGTATGCATACCGCACAAAGGTGCTGCGCGAAATCACCAGCTTGCCACAATCGTCACTGGAACTGGCCGAGAGCCTTGAACAACTGCGCTGGCTACAAAACGGCTACCGCATCCGAGTTGGTCTTACCGATATTGAGACCGTGGGCATAGATACCCCAGCCGACCTCGCTGCCGCCGAAGAGTTTCTTAAAAGAAATTGTTAAATAATGCAAAAGCTATGAAATAAAAAGCACAACGATACTAAATTTTTAGTAACTTTGCGCCGCTTTATAAAGGATTTGTAGTTTATTAACTTGATAATCAAGCACTTATATTATCAAGCAGATGCATTTAGGAGAAACAGAACATGAGACAGTTAAAAATTCAGAAGAGTATCACCAATCGTTCGAGTGAAGCCCTTGACAAGTATCTTGTTGAAATTGGACGTGCCCCTCTCATTACTATTGACGAGGAAATAGAGTTGGCACAGAAGATTAAAAAGGGCGGTCCCGAGGGAGAGCGTGCAAAAGACAAGCTGGTAACTGCCAACCTGCGCTTCGTGGTATCCGTAGCCAAGCAGTATCAGCACCAAGGCCTTACGCTCACCGACCTTATCGACGAAGGTAACATTGGCTTGATTAAGGCTGCTCAGAAGTTTGACGAAACCCGTGGCTTCAAGTTCATCTCCTATGCTGTTTGGTGGATTCGCCAAAGCATTCTGCAAGCCATTGCAGAGCAGAGTCGCATCGTACGTCTGCCACTCAATCAGGTTGGTTCATTGAACAAAATCAACCACGAAATCAACAAGTTTGAGCAGGAGAATCAGCGTCACCCCTCTATCTCAGAGCTTTCTGAGGCCACCAATCTCGACGAAGAGAAGATTGGCCAGAGCATGATGGCCGATGGTCATCATGTCAGCATTGACGCACCATTTCAGGATGGTGAAGATAACTGTATGCTCGACGTGATGCCTTCTGGAGACGATAGCCGCACCGATCGTCAGGTGGACCACGAATCAATGTCGCAGGAACTTAATTCCGTACTCTCAAAGGTGCTCAAGGATCGTGAGATTACCATCATTCGCGAATGCTTCGGCATCGGTTGCCATGAGAAGGGACTGGAAGAAATTGGCGACCAGCTCGGCCTCACCCGTGAACGTGTTCGCCAAATCAGGGAGAAAAGCATCACAAAGCTTCGCGAAAGTGGCTATGCCTCCATCCTCATGAAGTACCTCGGATAAACACTTCTTTCCAGGTGGTCTGGCGTGTCTGCATACTTTTTGCAACGGCATGGCTCTTGACGGCTACTGAAGTCAGTGCCAAAGACCGTTTGAAGACGCATCTGCTTGAACGCATGTGGGCCTATGCACAACAGGCAGACACGTTGAACAACCTGCCCACTAAATCATACAACTATCACAAACTTACCCTGCACACCGACAAACGCAATGTGTTGATGGCAAGTCTTCCCACGATGTACGACCTTGCAAGAGCCAGGAAACGTCACTTCGTGGGTGAATTTTTTGATTGTCTGACCTACGACGGCGAGATGAGCATGAAAACTCAGCGACTGCTCTCGCTGACCACGATTCCACACTCCCACCGCACCATGCGCACCCTGCGTCAATTCACGACTCCTACCCCCTATGCACAAACCATCATAGATGATCACCTCATTTCTCCACTGAACCGCCACAACCGAAGTTTCTACAAATACAAGATTGAACCTTTCGACAACGGTACGGCCGACATCACATTTACGCCGACACATTCCAACACACAACTGGTTTATGGAACAGCCAGAATTGACACACTCACCGGTCGTCTCATAGAGGCTTCCTTCAAAGGAGAGTACGACCAGATTCGCTTCACGCTTTTTGTCAATATGAACAAACAAGGAGCAAAATCGCTCTTTCCAGACTACTGCTATGCAAATTGTCGGTTTGCCTTCATGGGAAACGTGTTGAGAGCAGAGATAAAGAGTTTCTTCGATATCGGCATTGAGGTCAGCGAAGACAGCATCGTTGCCCATCCTTTGGAAAGCATGAAAGCCATTCGTCCTCAACCCCTCACAGCCTTCGAACAAGAGCTCTTCGACAGCCACTTCGCATTGACCGATAGGCAATCCGAGTCAGCAATTGATTCTGCCGTTGTCGCCAATGACACCGTTGCATCGGGAGACAACCGCCTATTGGAAACCACCTTGGACCTGGTGAGTGAGAACATGCTTAACAAAATCAGAACCGACTTTCACGGCAAACGGGGCTATGTGCAGCTAAGTCCTATATTCAATCCCCTTTATCTGCGATACAGCCACTCTAAGGGCATAATCTACAAGTTTGATGTCAAGAGCATATATCTTCTTGGCAGCAACTCCGACCTGACCGCCCGGATAAAAGCCAGTTACTCCTTCAAGCAGAAACGCCTCTACATGGAGGTGCCACTGCGTTACGACTTCGATCGAGACCGTAATGGCTTTGTGGGCATAGACTTCCGCTGCGGAGACAAGCTCTACGACTCCAACCTGCTGAAAGACATTGTCAGAGAACAGGGAGACACCGTCAACTGGGAACGTCAACAACTCGACTACTTTCGTAACACTCAGCTACATCTACATGCCGGCATCGACATTACCCCCGAATGGCGCATTGATGGTGGACTACACATTCAGCACCGACGTAGCCACCACTCTGCAGCCCTGATACATTACGACATAGACAACACCTTCCGCTCTGTAGCCCCGATGTTCTCTCTCACCTATAAGCCTATTTGGTTAGATGGTCTGAACATTACGACCGAATACGAACGAAGTATCAAGGGATTGTTTCAATCCAACATGGGATTCGAACGCTGGGAGCTTGATGCCAACTATGTCCATAGTCTCACCCGTCTGCGCCGATACTTCATACGAATGGGGTCCGGTCTCTACACAAAACGTGGAAGTGGACGCTACTTCATCAGCTTCGCCAACTTCCACGAAAACAACATTCCCCTTGGACGGGAAGACGACTGGACCGGCGAGTTTGAACTCCTCCGCAGTGAGTGGTACAATTCATCCCAGTTCTACCTGCGGGGAAACTTCACCTACGAGTCTCCCCTGCTGCTGGCAAGCAGACTTCCGCTATTGGGCAGATTTGTCGAGATGGAACGCATCTATGCCAGCGCACTCTCGGTGAAAGCCTATACACCCTATATAGAACTGGGCTATGGCATCAGCACCCGCTACCTGTCTGTAGGAACCTTTATAGCCTGCAAGAAAGGTAAGTATGAAGGCTTTGGCTGCAAATTCGAATTGGAACTCTTTCGCAACTGGTAGCACCCCACCTTAACTATATACCCTCATGAGAGAAACCTCCGACAAACAACTGACTGTCTATAAAGCCGGTGCAGGTTCAGGCAAAACCTACCGCTTAGCTGTAGAGTATATCAAGCTATTGGTGCAGAATCCTGACTGCTACCGCAACATTCTGGCCGTGACCTTTACCAACAAGGCCACCGAGGAAATGAAGACACGCATACTTAGCCAGCTCTACGGCATTTGGAAGCTCGACCCCGATTCCGAAAGCTATATTGAGACGGTGACCAGCGAACTGAATGTCAGTCGAAGCCTTGCTTCCCGCAATGCCCGCCTGGCTCTAACCAACCTGATTCACCATTACAACTACTTCCGCGTCGAGACCATCGACTCCTTCTTCCAAAGTGTGCTCCGCAACCTTGCCCGTGAGCTCGACCTTACTGCCAACCTCCATATCGGGCTCAACGACAAACAGGTGGAGCAGCAGGCCGTTGACCAGCTCATTGAAGACCTGCAGGCAAGCAGTCTGGAGTTGAAGTGGATCATGAGCTACATTCGCGACAACATTGATGATGACAAGGGTTGGAACGTCATCGGTCAGATTAAGCGCTTCGGTGAAAACATTTTTAAGGACATCTACAAGGAACGTGGGGCCGAAGTGAGCCGCCAACTTGCCACGAAAGATTTCTTCACGACATTTTCAAGTCAGCTTCGCGCCATCAAGGAGAAAGCCCACAAAAACCTGCTCCAACCCGCAGAGCAGTTCTTTGATATACTGGAGCAGCATGGACTCAACGTCAGCGACTTCTCCAACGGAGCCAATGGCGCCTGCGGCTATTTTGTAAAACTACGCAAAGGGGTCTTCGACAGCGACAAACTCATTGGCAAACGCATAGAAGCCGCCATGAACGGAGCTGAAGGCTGGCTGAAGAAGAGCGATCTGACAGCATCCGATCCACGCTACCTACTGGTCGTAGAGACGCTCATTCCACTGCTGCTGAACGCCGAGCGTGAGCGTCCGCGTCATCTGAAGCTTTACAAGTCGGCCGACATCACCCTCAAACACCTCAGCCAATTACGTCTCTTAAACAGCATTGACGAGAAAGTAAGACAGTTGAATGCCGAAGCCAACCGTTTCCTTCTGTCCGACACACAGCATTTGCTGAACGAACTCATCCGCGACACCGACTCCCCCTTCATCTTCGAAAAGATTGGTAATCGCATCGAACACATCATGATCGATGAGTTTCAGGATACCAGCACCATTCAGTGGGACAATTTCAAAGTACTGCTGAAGGAATGTCTAAGTCACGAATCGTCACACGACATCATTGTGGGCGACGTCAAGCAGAGCATCTATCGCTGGCGTTCTGGTGACTGGCGCTTGCTCAACGAGATAGAAAGCGAGTTTGACACTCGCCAGCTCGACGTTATACCCATGCGCTACAACCGCCGCTCCGACGTGCACATCATAGAGTTCAACAACGCCTTTTTCACCATAGCAGCACAACTGGAATATAACCGTCTGGATATGGAAAACCCTGATGAGGCCCTTCAGATGAAAAAGGCCTATGACCTGGTGGCCCAGCAATATCCGGAAAACAAGCCCACAGACAAAGGTTATGTTTGTCTGACGCTGCTTCCGCAGAAAGACGCACAGACAGAGGCCCTACACCTGATGACCGAACATATCGATGCCCTGACGGCGCGTGGGGTGCCCTACAGCAACATGGCCATCCTCGTACGCTCCAACAAGACCATACAGGCCATTGCTGAACACTATATGCAGGAGCGTCCAGACATCAAGATGGTGTCCGACGAGGCTTTCCGACTCGACAGTTCACTGGCCGTCGGCATCCTTGTCAATGCCATGCGCCTGCTACTTCAACCTGATGACAGACTCATCAAGGCTTCTCTCGTCAAAGCCTACCAACGCGCCATCCTTCACAACGATGCCCCCGAGAGCAGCCTGCTACTGCGAACCGTTGACCTTGACGAGCAGTTGCCCCCGGCCTACCGCAATAGCTTTGCCGACCTGGCGGCCATGCCTATGACCGACCTGGCAGAACAGTTGTTCGACATCTTCCAGCTCAAGAAACTTCAGGAGCAGAGTGCCTACCTATGCGCATTCTTCGACCTGATGGCACAGTGGCTCAACGAGCATGTGGCCAATATGGAGGCTTTTCTGGCCGAATGGGACGATACACTGCACGAAAAAACCATTCATAGCGATGAGGCCGACGGTATTCGTCTCATCACCATCCATAAAAGCAAGGGACTTGAATTCGACCACGTCATCATACCTAACTGCGACTGGACGCTCAACAAAGGGTCACTTCTCTGGTGCACACCGGAACATGGCCAGGCGCCATTCGACCAACTTCCTGTCATTCCCGTCGATTACAGCGAGAAACAGATGAAAGGCTCTATCTTTGAAGCCGACTATCTGACAGAGCACCTCCAAGACACTGTCGATAACCTGAACCTGCTCTATGTGGCCTTCACGCGAGCCAGGAAATCACTCTTCGTGATGGCCCGAAGAGGTGGCAACAACCTCCGCTCACGTGTCATTGAAGACAGTATGCCTGAGTTGAAACATCTGTTAGAAGACTCCCTTCTGGAAGGAAACTCTGCCGAGAAAAACGATGTCTTGACTTTCACCTACGGTTCTCTGGACAACACCGTGAGCCGCCCGTTGCCAGCGACCGAAAGCCAGCAAGAACCGCAGAGCGTTGCTACAGGCAAGAGTCAAAATGTCTTCACCACCAGCCCCACCTCCATCTCACTCACCATGGAGAACTTCCCACTGCGAGCCGTATTCCGCCAAAGCAACAAGAGCAAAGACTTCGTCGAAGGCACGGAAGCTGAAGAAAAACAGAAGGAATATATCCGCATGGGCAGTGTTCTGCACAACATCTTTTCCACCGTGCACACTGTGACCGACATTCCCGCTGCCATTCGTCAGCTTGAAAGCGACGGTGTGCTCTACGATGACACGTTATCACGTCAGCGACTGGCCGACATGATTCGTCGCAGACTGGAGTCGCCGAAGGTTGCCGACTGGTTCTCCGACCGCTGGCAACTGTTCAACGAGTGCACCATCCTGCATGTCGATGACGAGACCGGGAAAGTGAAGGAACGCCGGCCAGACCGCGTGATGACCAACGGACAAGAGATGATCGTTGTAGATTTCAAGTTCGGAGCCCCCACGCAAGCTAACCTTACAGACTATAGCCATCAAGTATCTGACTACATCTCACTGCTGACCGATATGGGCTACAACAACGTCAGCGGCTACCTCTGGTTTGTTTATAGCAACCAAATCATTCCTGTCAACATCACTGAAAACCATGAATAAGACCTTTCTCGAGCGCGTGGCCGAAGACCTTCTGGCCAAATACAGCACCGACCTGTCGCAAACAGCCGTGGTGTTTCCCAACAAGCGTGCCGCCCTCTTCATGAATGAGCACCTTGCCCGCTTGGCAGGCAGACCCATGTGGAGTCCTGCCTATGTCACGATCAGTGACCTCTTTCGAAGCCATTCGTCACTACAAGTTGCCGACCCCATACTGCTCATCTGCCGACTACACCGCATTTTCACACAGGTAACAGGCACCGAGGAAACCCTTGACCATTTCTACGGATGGGGACAACTACTGTTGGCCGACTTCGACGATCTGGACAAGAATATGGCACAAGCCGAACGTGTCTTTGCCAACCTGCGCGACCTGCACGAACTGGATGATATATCCTACCTCACGGAAGAGCAGAAGGCCCTGCTACGCCGCTTCTTCGGCAACTTCACCGAAGCCAGCGAGAGCGAATTGAAGCATCGCTTCCTTACGCTGTGGAGTCGTTTCCACGAGATATACCTTCGCTACAATGCCACGCTAAAAGAAGAAGGACTGGCCTACGAGGGTGCTCTCTATCGGGCCGTGGCAGAAGACGAGAACATTGAGTTCAACTACGAACGCTATGTCTTTGTAGGATTCAATGTGCTACAACAGGTGGAGCAACGACTCTTCAGCCGTCTTCGCAAGGCCGGCAAAGCCGTCTTCTACTGGGACTACGACCACTATTTCAAAGACAATCCCGACAACGAAGCCGGCCATTATCTGCGCGAATACCTACCCAAATTTCCCAATGAGCTGGCCGACGACGACCCCATCTTCAGCCAATTCTGCCGTCCAAAGCAAGCCATCACCTTTCTGGCAGCACAGACAGAGAATGCCCAGGCGCGCTTCGTCAGCCAGTGGCTGCGCCAGGAAGGGCGCATCGAGGCAGGGCGCAAGACCGCTGTCGTGCTCTGCGACGAGTCGCTGCTGCCTGTTGTCATCCATTGTCTGCCCACCGAGGTGGAAAAGGTGAACATCACGACGGGATATCCCCTGTCACAGTCGCCCTTCGCCTCACTGGTCAGCCTGCTCACCGAACTGCAGACCACAGGTCATGTCAACGGTACCGACAAGTACCGACTGCGCAATGTGTTGCGCACCCTGCGCCACCCTTATGCACCCTACATCACCCCCCACTATCATGATTTGATTACCAAACTGAGCACCGAGCACCTGCTCTTCCCTACCCGCGCGCTAATGGCTCAGGACGAGGGCTGCACGCTGCTGTTCTCCCAAGTGGAGCCCCAGGGGGCGAAAGGCAACCTGCAGCTGCTGGAATATTTGCTTCAGGTGCTGCGGCTCATCGGCACCAACGCAGCCCATGAACAGGCAGACCCTCTCTTCCAGGAGTCGCTCTTCCGGATGTACACGTTGCTGAACCGTCTCTGCGAACTGGTCAGGACGGGCGAACTGTCGGTGGAACTCGTCACGCTGCAACGGCTCATCAGCCAGCTCGTGGGCTCGACCTCCATTCCTTTCCACGGCGAACCGGCAGAAGGACTCCAGATCATGGGTGTGCTGGAGACCCGCAATCTGGACTTCGACCATGTTCTGTTGTTGTCGTGCAACGAGGGAAACATGCCTAAAGGTGTGAACGACGTTTCGTTCATACCCTATGCTATCCGAAAGGCCTACGGGCTGACAACCATCGACAACAAGGTGGCCGTCTATGCCTACTACTTCAACCGACTACTGCAAAGGGCGCAGGATGTCACCCTCTGCTACAACAACGCTACTGAAGACGGACAATCGGGACAAATGAGCCGCTTCATGCTGCAGCTTCTCGTGGAGAGCAACCACCCCATCAGAAAGTCGATTCTGAGCACCCGCCTGGCAGCCTCGGCCATCAGGCGCCGCCCCATAGTAAAGGATGACAACATCATGAACTTGCTCAACGAGATGAAGACATTGTCACCCACAGCCATCAATCGCTACCTGCGCTGCCAGCTACAATTCTACTACCACCTGCTGGCCGACCTGAAGGAACCCGACCAAAACGATGACGATGAAATCGACAACCGCATCTTTGGAAACATTTTCCACCGCTCCGCAGAACTCATCTACCTGCGTCTGTCGGAGAAAAGCAACATCATCACGAAGGGAGATATTCAGAACTTTTCCAAACATCACAACAACTTGGAAATCATTGTCGATCAGGCTTTTAAAGAAGAATTGTTCAAGACAACCGTCAAAGGATTCTCACCAGAGTACAATGGGCTTCAACTCATCAACCGCGAAGTCATCATTGGCTTTCTGCAGCAGTTGCTGAAGCTCGACGAGCAACTGGCCCCCTTCACCCTGATAGGTTCTGAAATCAAAGCCTTCACCAAGCTGAAGATTCCCACAAGCAACGCTGAATCAACCCTGCAGGAGAGCGGAGAGAGAGAACTCACCATCGGTGGTATCATCGATCGTCTCGACCTGGTGCACACACAAGACCAAGGCGATCTCATCCGCGTGCTCGACTACAAGACCGGACGGACTGCCACACAAAGCGTGGCCGACGTAGCCGACATCTTCAGTGGCGAAAACATCACTCAGAAACATGCCGACTACTACCTGCAAGCCATGCTCTATGCCAGCATCGTGAGCCACTCTGCCAAGCTGAACCCCAATGAGCTGGCCGTGGCGCCGGCCCTGCTGTTCATCCAACATGCCGGCGGCGACGACTACAACCCCATCCTCACAATAGGAACATTCAATAACCGTCTGCTTCTGAGCGACATACGCGCTGTGGAGAAAGAGTTTATGGAACGACTGACAACCCTCATCAGCGAAATGCTCGACAAGTCAGTACCCTTCACTCCCACGGCTGACACCACGCGCTGCCAGAACTGTCCCTATCGACAAATATGTGGCCTGTAACAGAAATAATCTGTCGTAAAGGCCATCTGATTCATAAATAATTTGTACCTTTGCACATTCTTAATTTTAAAAACACATGGATTGGATTATCAACCTCTTTACTAACAACGAGTCGGTTGCCCACATTGTTCTGCTCTACGCCATCGTTATCTCCGTCGGTGTGCTGCTGGGCAAAATCAAGGTTTTCGGCATCTCACTCGGTGTGACCTTCGTGCTCTTTGCCGGTATCTTGGCAGGACATGTAGGATTTACCGGACCAACCGATATTCTGACTTTCATACAGGACTTCGGATTGATTCTCTTTGTTTTCTGCATCGGTCTGCAGGTGGGACCGGGCTTCTTTGAGAGCTTTCGCAAGGGCGGCGTCACGCTGAACCTGCTCTCTACGTCGGCCATCCTGCTGAACATCGCCGTGATGTTTGGATGCTACTACCTGTTCTTCGACACCACCAACCCCGTGAACCTCCCCATGATGGTGGGCACCCTCTATGGCGCCGTGACCAACACGCCGGGCCTTGGAGCTGCCAACGAAGCCCTGAGCTCCGTCTTCACCAGTGGCGAAGTGCCACAGATAGCCTCTGGCTATGCCTGTGCCTACCCACTGGGAGTTGTCGGCATCATTGGTGCCACTATCGCAGTGCGCTATATCTGCCGCGTCAGCTTGGAGAAAGAGGAGATGCAACTGCAAGAGGATGAGGCCCAGAATCCTCACGCCAAGCCCTACCAGCTACACCTGATGGTGACCAACGAATTTATAGCAGGTCGCACACTGATGCAGATTTCAGAGTTCCTGAACCGTGACATTGTGTGCACCCGCATTCTCCATGATGGTCAGGTACTCGTCCCCAATCGCGACACAGTGCTCTCACTCAACGACAAGGTACTCATCGTCTGCGCTGAAGCTGATGCCGACGCCATACAGGCTTTCATCGGGCCCAGAGACGAAACAGACTGGGGCATTGAGGAAGAAAAGCAGCCCATGATATCGAAGCGTGTCGTTGTGACCAACCCCCGCATGAACGGAAAGACGCTGGGCAAGATGCATTTCTCCAGTGTCTATGGCGTAAATATCACCCGTATTACCCGCCAAGGCATCGACCTCTTCGCTTCACGCAACCACCACTTCCATGTAGGAGACAAGATCATGGTGGTCGGCGCTGAGGAAAACGTGAACCGCGTGGCCGAGCTGCTGGGCAACTCGGTGAAGCGTCTGAATGCTCCCAACATCGCCACCATCTTCATCGGCATCATTGTGGGAATCTTGTTTGGAAGCCTGCCCATCGCCATTCCCGGCATGCCTGTTCCGCTGAAGCTTGGTATAGCAGGCGGTCCGCTCATCATAGCCATCCTCATCGGACGCTTTGGCTACCGCATGAAACTCGTTACCTACACCACGACTTCGGCCAACATGATGCTGCGCGAGATAGGACTTGTGCTCTTCCTGGCCAGCGTGGGCATCAAGGCAGGTGCCGGATTCTGGGATACCGTGATTGCCGGAGACGGCATCAAGTATGTCTATACGGGTTTCCTCATTACCATCATCCCCATCCTGATTATCGGAACCATTGCCCGACTGAAATATAAGTTCAACTACTTTACGATTATGGGTATGTTGGCTGGAACCTATACCGACCCGCCCGCACTGGCCTACGCCAACGCATCCTGCACCAAGGAGGCTCCGGCTATCGGCTACTCTACGGTATATCCGCTGAGCATGTTCCTCCGCATTTTCACAGCCCAACTGATTGTCTTGTTCTGTTGTGGAGCCTGACAAGATGGCTCTCCTATAAGACTGACACATAGATACCGATGAGACCTCAAGTGACCACCACTTGGGGTCTCATTGGTATATCTCTTAGCGTCTGAACGCTCGGTCTTTTAGAGGACAATCAGTCGATTGGTTAGGGTATGAGTTGTCGGTCGGTTTGCCTCCCAAAAGCTGTCCTCTTGGAGTCCAAACGATGGCCTCTTGGGGGCCAAACGATGGCCGCTTGGCATCTCATTGACCGACCTGTTGGAGTCTAAGAGAGAAGCCCTTGGAGGCAGAAAGGATATCCATTAGGAAACAGAAAGGATATCCATTGGGAGGCAGAAAGGATATCCATTGGGAGGCAGAAAGTATCCATTAGGAAACAGAAAGGATATCCATTGGGAGGCAGAGCAAGCCATAGACCAGGAGAAGTATTCAGAACGGAAGACCTACTGCAAAGTGGAAAGAAAAATCGCGCCCCATGTTGTGACGGGTGATAGGATAATGCTGGCGATGAGTCTCATAAGCCGGGTTGATAGCCTTCATGCCAGCATCCATACGGATGATGAAGTAATCGAAATTCAGGCGGAGCCCCATGCCGTAGCCCACGGCTATCTGTTTGTAGAATTCATTAAACTTGAAGAGCCCGCCAGGCTGGTCCTTATATTCACGCAAGGTCCAGATATTACCTGCATCGATGAAAGCCGCACCATAGAATTTCCAGAACAAGAAGGTTCGATACTCCAGGTTCAAGTCCAGCTTCATGTCACCTGTCTGGTTGATGAAGTCTATACGGCCGTCCGTTCCCTTGAACTTTCCCGGGCCGAGTTCTCTGACGCTCCATCCCCTGACAGAGTTGGCACCTCCCGAGAAGTATCGTTTCTCAAACGGCAGAATCTTGCTGTTGCCATAGGGACAGGCAATGCCCATTCCGGCATGCATGGCCAACAGGTTGCGGTCGTCAAAGCGATAGAGCTTGGTGAAATCGAGGTCCAGTCTCACATATTGCGCGTATGCAATATTAAACAGGGTGTATTGTCCCTCGCTGTTCTGTTTAGGCTTAATCAGGCTGGAGAGTCCACGCAGAACATTGCCTGCCGTTTCCACATTGAGTCGTGCCACATGTGTGCCGTCGTTATATCCCATGCCAAAACCAATCTTAAAGATAAAGATGTCTTCATAGTTATAGCGCAGGATGGCATTGCGGCTCTGTTCGCTGTCGAGATAGTCATGACGGAAGGTTGTACTGATCCACGGCATATAGACGTAGTTCAGGTCGAAGAGGTCGAAACGGTAGCTGAGATAATGCTTCGGCTCCGACCAATGGTAGCGCCACGCCGTAGAGAAGACCCTCCGGTGGAACTCTGGCCGGTTTTGCAGGTTATAGCCAATGCTGAGCTCACTCCTGGCCGTGCTGCGCCGACGGAAAGAATATGACAGAAACGGAGCCACAAAGCGCGGGAACGTCAGCTTCGACTCTATGGAATATTCTTCGTAGTCCTCATTCTGATACCCTTCAAGTCCCGTGATGGCCTCGAAGGCTCCACGCAACTGCACGCTGAAAACTTCCGCGCCGCGGAAGAGGTTGCGGTTTTCATAGGTTACAGAGGCTGCCGCGCCAAGGTCGCCCGACGTGTTGGTACCCTCGGGTTGAAACGAGATGGTCGAAGGTTTGTTGTATGTCAGCTGTATATTCGCATCCAGGAGGAGCGTGTCTTCCGTTTCACGAAAGCGGATATTGGTGTATTTCACCGCTTGCAGCCGTCCAAAGTTGTTGTATGTCTTCTGCAAGTCGCTGCTGCTATAGAAGCCGCCGGGCCGGATGGCGGTGTTATATTCCAACACAGATTGGCGCAGGTGGTGGCCGTCATCGTTACCGGGAAGATAGTTCACATGGCGCACCTTGTATCGCGGATGGGCTGTTTCCGGCGCGTTGTTGTTAGCCTTATAGGGCAGCAGGTGGAGCGTCAGTCTCACCTCTTTACCTCCGCCCGACGAATCGGCCGTAAAGGCGATAAAGTCTTTGTGGAAACGGTAGTAGCCATTGTCGAGCAGCACACTTGTTATGCGTTTTCGCTCTGCATCAAGAGCATCTATAGAGAAGCGTGAACCCTCTTTCAGCCGAGACGTCTTCTTGGTGTTGTTAGCATCCAGCAACCGTCCAATTTCCTCGTCCTGTATATCATATTCCAGCAGGTTGATGACATAAGGCTCTCCGGGATGTAGCTGGTAGTTGAGGCGAATCTTCCTACCCTTACGCTTCGACGAGATGGTTGTAGAGCTATTCATATAGCCCATGTTCTGCAACAACCGGGTCAGGTTCTGGCAAGACTGTTGTGCGGCCACTGAGTCATAGACCACCGGTTGTTCACCGATATGCTGCAGGACTTTGTTCACCCATCGTGAAGTATCACGACCAGAGAGCTCATAGACACCCATGGGAATCTTGAACAGCGAGAACCATTTAGAGTTGGCTTTCTGTCTGACATACGGTTCAAACAATTTCGTGTTGATATCCTTGGTATCTGAGCTTACCTTCACACTGGTAAGCAACAGGCCGTCGTCGCCCACAAACCTTGTGGCCGAACAAGCTGACATCAGCAGGCACACCGCCAAAGCGGAGAGCGATGTCGGAACCAGACTCTTTATACGAAAAAGTGTCAATAGACTTTTCACAACTGCAAAATTACGAAATTTTTCGGTGAAAGAAGTCTTATCTATGATTTTTGTTGTATATTTGCATCTTAAAGGGAAAGTTGCAAAGGAGGTTATAGAAAAGAAAGTATATGCTCAGTAAGACAAAGATAAAGCTCATTCGTTCGCTTGGTCAGAAGAAGGGACGACGAGAACACCAGCTATTTGTAGCAGAGGGTCCGAAGGTGGTGGCCGACCTGCTGGAACGGGGTCGTGCCCGTCTGCTGGTTGCCACACAGCAGTGGGCCGAGCACAACGCAGAGCTTTCAAGGCTGTGCGACGAGTTGTGCATGGTGAGTCCCGAAGAGCTGTCGAAGGTCAGCTTTCTGCAACATCCTCAGGATGTGCTGGGACTCTTCCCCATTCCATTGACAGCCGACAACATCCATGCAACAGCCCATTGGTGCCATCGAACTGAGAAAGAGTTGGTCATCGCCCTCGATGGGGTGCAGGATCCCGGAAACCTCGGCACCATCATCCGCATTGCCGACTGGTTTGGAATAGAGCTCATCATCTGCAGCCACGACACTGCCGATATCTATAATCCGAAGGTCATACAAGCCACCATGGGCAGCTTGGCCCGTGTAGAAGTGGTCTATGCCGATCTGCAGAAAGTGATAGATGGGCTACCAGCGGGAACGCCTGTCTATGGCACCCTGCTCAATGGCGACGACCTCTACTCAAGCGAGCTGACAGCCAATGGTCTGCTCGTCATGGGTAATGAGGGTAACGGCATCTCCGAAGAGGTGGCTCGCCGCCTGACCCACCGGCTGCTCATTCCGAACTTCCCCGCAGGCCGCCCCACTGCTGACAGTTTGAACGTGGCCATCGCTACAGCCGTAACATGTGCGGAGTTCAGAAGAAGATTGAAAGGAAATAATAATTAAAGTCAAAGATATGATTAACGATTTGTACAAGAGTCGCTCTGCAGCAAGTTGCATTGCTGCAGCAACGAACTTTTTCACCAGCCACTTCAAAGAGATACTGCGCAAGTTGTGGGCACCGGTGCTGACGACAGCTGCCGCCATGGGCACACTCTACACGGCCGCCATCAGCAGCATCAGCCCAACACTCGACCTCAGTGTGCCTCCCATATCATTACTACTGGTGATGGCAGCAGCCGACATTCTGCTGATGGCAGGTGTCTTCTGGCTGCGTGCAGCCACGGCAACAATGGTCAACAACCTGCCGACGATACGCAATGCCAAACGTGAGTTCACCATGCTACTCTGCATGATAGCCATCATAGTCATAGCCATCCCGTTCTTTGCAGCACCTATCCTGTTCATGGGCAAAAGCGCAGAAGATATTGCCGCACCTACCATGGTAGCCAACGTCTTAGGCTATATGGCACTTGTGGCGGTGATGGCTATCCTTCTTATGATGGCTCTCATCCCCTGCATCGTAGTATATATGAAATATATGCTCACCGACACACCACTTGGCACTGCCATCAAAAGCGGTTACCGGGAAGGATTCCACCACTGGGGCAAGCTCTTCCTGGTGGTTCTGCTCCTCTTCATCATCAGGTATGCCGTGAGCATGCTCTTCTCCCTACCCCTCTGCGTCTTGACCTTTGCACAGGTGATGGCCCTTGAAGGGGAAGCCTATGGTGACCCGACAGGCCTTCCTTCTTATATGGCCTGCATGAACTTTCTTGTCACCTTTGCCGTGGCTGCTGTGTTGCTGATGTTCCTTCACACCTGGACGTGGTTCGTGGCAGCCTACACCTATGGCGCCGTGAGCTGTGAAGAACAAGAACGAAAGACTCTTGACAACAACCAACCCGAAATCTGACAGACAACATGAAACAACGACTTCTCTTCATTGACCGCGACGGTACACTCATCGAGGAACCTGCAGACGAACAGATTGACAGCTTTGAGAAACTGAAGTTCACACGCGGCGTCTTCAACAGCCTGGCCTTCATTCGCCAACACACCGACTTTCGCTTCGTCATGGTGAGCAACCAAGACGGTCTGGGTACCGACTCCTTCCCGGAAGATACCTTCTGGCCTGTTCATAACTTCATCATCCAGACACTGGAGAGTGAAGGCATCACCTTCGACGAACAACTCATTGACCGGCACTTCCCCGAAGACAACTCACCCATGAGAAAGCCGGGAACGGGCATGCTGTGCCACTACATCGACAACCCGGAGTTTGACCTGGAAAACAGCTATGTCATCGGCGATCGTGACACCGACCGACAACTGGCCGAAAACCTTGGGTGCAAAGCCCTTATCCTCGACAACGAAGGCATGGATTGGCACCGTATTGCAGAACTGTTGTTTGCCGGCGAACGTACGGCAGAGGTACACCGCACAACCCATGAAACCGACATTCTGGTCAAGCTGAACCTCGACGGTAATGGACACTGCGACATCAACACCGGTCTCGGATTCTTCGACCACATGCTGGAACAGATTGGACGTCACGGCATGATGGATCTGACAATCCACGCTAAAGGCGACCTCCATGTGGATGAACACCACACCATAGAAGACACGGCTCTGGCCTTGGGCGAATGTCTGAACAAAGCTCTGGGTGACAAGCGCGGCATTGAACGCTACGGTTTTGCGCTGCCCATGGACGACTGCCTGTGCCAGGTGGCTCTCGACTTCGGTGGACGCCCGTGGCTGATATGGAATGCTGAGTTCCATCGTGAGCGTATCGGCGAGATGCCCACGGAGATGTTTCTCCACTTCTTCAAGAGCTTGAGCGATGCAGCAAGAATGAACCTGAACATACAAGCCACTGGTGAGAACGAACATCACAAGATAGAAGGTATCTTCAAGGCTTTGGCCCGTGCACTGAGAATGGCAGTTCGCCGAGATATCCAACACTTTCAGCTACCTTCTACAAAAGGAACCTTGTAATCGAGGCGCGTTGGGGACTCTCACCCATTAGAATATGTTCGTGCTGAACGAACAAGAAAAAAGGACTTGTCTCACGACAAATCCTTTTTTCCATACTTACTAAAACTAAATTAACCACTAAAAAACAAATAATTATGATTTTGTTTTTATTAACCGTATGCAAAAATAATCATTTTTCCCCTCTCTCGCAAATGTTTTTCGAATTCTTTCTGTTTTTTAACTTAAAATCGGCAACCAACAGTCATTAGCAGTTGGTGACGTTTGTTGCTTACCTTGACCGCCTCGGCACAGTTGGTTATATCAAGGGCATCAAAGAATGGATGAAACGTGCCGTCTGTCTGACTGAACTGATAAGCCAAATCAACCGATAGCTTCTTATGACTATAACCCAAACCGGCAGTGATACGATTGGTGGACTTCCAGTTGGTATAGTCGGATGTGGACATGAAGTTGTTGCCCGGCGAGTAGAGCATGCCGTCCTTGTAGCCACTGCTCTTATAGCGCGGTGTGATATAGTTATAACCCAGCCGGAGGGCCACCTCTGGCGTAAACTTATACTCACCGCCAAGCTTGAAAGTAAAAGTTCCCTTCATAACGCCCTTTGTGTTGTGGTTCATCTCACTGTCTGAATGAGTGCCGTCGTCAGCACCATCATAATAATAATCATCATAGCCAAAATCATCTATGCGGCTGTTGGTAAAGCGATAGTCAGCATAATCGACCGAAGCACCGAGTGCCAGTTCACTGCCTATGGTATGACCGACGCTTAGGCCGAACTGCCAAGGGGTGTATATCTTATATTCATAAGTGTTTTCAATGTCGAGCCCAGAAGGACCTTGGTAATAATCGTTAGCCTCATTTGTATCAATAAACATAGCCGTATAGTTCTTCGACTTCAGGTCGTAGAAGGTTGGTGTCTTGACAGACAAGCCGATACGGAAGGGAGACGCATCAATAGGACGGTAGATGAGGCCCAACGTCAAGTCATATCCGGTGCCGGTAATCTTTCGGTGGTCTTCCAGCAGAATACCTCCCAATTGAGGCGTGTTCGCTCCATAGAGCTCTGCGTATTCAGAATAGTTGCGGTAGTGAACATCCTTGATTCCAAAAGTCAGGCCCAAATAGAAGCGGTCGTCATAGTTACCTGACACATTGAAGTCGTAAGCGGCAATGAAGCCTCGCTGGGAACGTCCGAAGTCATAGGCTTCAGCTCCATGATATACGAAAGGAGCCGTTGGCTCGATTACCGGATTATAGACCACAGAATTATAGTAGAGCCAATCCAGCTGGTTGAAACAGGGATTGCTGCTATAAACCTCTTGTCCGAGAGGATGATTGGGATTGGAATGGATGTCGTTCAAGCCTACCACATTGCCATAAGCACCTTTGTCGTAGCTCACCCTACCCTGCGATGCCCCGTCAGCCATACGTCCGGTGGCACGAAGAATCTGGTTGAAATTCTTGCTTTTATGATAATTGATACCGAAATTGAGCCAGGCGTTTTGCGACACCTCCTTGGCAATGACAAACCCCAACTGGTCGAAGCTCATCTCCGTTTTCTTTCCTTCAGTGAATTTTTCTGTTCCGCTCTGCATGACAAGTCCTCCCGAGACGCTGGCTGCCGAACGACGAAACAGCGCGGTTCCTGCCGGATTGGAGGACATCGTAGAGATATCGGCGCCCAGAGCGTCCATGGCTCCTCCCATACCCACATAGCGGGCAGTACCATTCAAGTCGTTGTCCGAGATTCGGGCATTCTCATAAGTTTCCTGTGCTATGGCTGAAAGACTTGTTACCAAGCCCCCGATAACTATTATGAAAATCTTTTTCATATACAATGTAATATTTGTATTGTTATTTACTTATTGAATGACAAGCTGATCTTTAAATCTCCTGTTTAGCGTCTGCCACCGAAGCCTCCGCCACCTCCACGGGAGCCACCACCAAAGGAGCCACCACCTCCGTGAGAACCTCCGAAACCTCCCGAACGAGAGAAGCTGCCCGAGCCTGAAGAGCCCCAACTGGATGTTGCAGAACGATTGACCGTGCCCGACTGTTGCGGAATTGTCAGCGTGGCAGAAGAGCGGTTGAAGCGACTTTGGGCATTATATGAACTATTGCGCGAACGTCCGGAGGTGAGGTTAGGATTTTTCTGGTTACCAGTGTGATGTCGGTCGCGCACTGTTGTGGTACGACCTGCCAACGAAGAGCGGCCCGTGCCAAAGTGGGGCAATATCGCCCCTCCGTGATATCCATAACCGTGACCATGCCCCCCGTGATGTCCATAATAAGCATAGCCATAATAAGGAGCTCTCCATGCCCAGCCATAATAAGGATAATACCAACTACTAAACCAAGGACTGTAAAAACCATAGTAGTCGTTATACCACGGATCATACCATCCCCAATAAGCCGAGCGCCAATAGGAACGATAGCCACGGTAACCATAGAACCAAGGGTCATACCAAGGGTCGGCCCACAAACCGTACCAGCTGTCGTACCACGGATAAGTCGCAGTGTACCAAGGCATGAAGTTTTCAAAGCGACTGAGCCGACGGCTGTAAGTGAAGTCTTCATCAGGAGCACCGGCCTCCGGAAGAGAGGAAAAGGCCGTATCGACAGCCAACGAGTCGGGATAGACACCGGTCTCGCCATCGAAGTCGATGATATCATCGGCTGTACCATCTTCCTGTATATTCTCAATCGTGCTCTGCAAGGGAGCACGACGATTGTACTCATCCACATCGCGACGGCTCTTTACATAACGATAGTGACGCTTTAACAAAGCTTTCTCGTAAGCTTCCTGTTCCGCTTGTTTCTGCGCCTTCGTCTTTGGGACGAAGTATAGGTCATCCTGTGCCATTATCACGACAGGCATGACGAAAACAAACGATACCGTAAGAAATAAAGCTCGAATAGACATATTTATTTCCTTTCTTTTACTGTTGTCATCGCAAAATTATGAATAAAATGCACACAAAGTTACGGAAAAACCCTAAACAGTGATAGGTTTTTCCCTATTTTTTATAATTTTGCAGTGTTTTTTAAACAATAGAAAGTATGAAATATACAGCCGCAAGATTCAACATTACCTGCGAGGATAATGTGAGAGAAGCCGCCAAAGACCTTTTAGCAGCCTTGGCCGGAGAAGCCGGCTTCGAGTCGTTTGAAGATACTCCAGCCGGACTTGACGGTTACGCACAGACAGAACTATTTGACAGAAGTAAGTTGGACGAAGGCATTGCCGACTTCCCCATTGAGAAAGTCTGCATCAGCTATACACTGGAAGAAGTGCCCGAAACAAATTGGAACACCACATGGGAAGAAGAAGGTTTTGAGCCGATAGACGTTGACGGCAGAGTGCTCATCTTCGACGCTCGTCGCCCTCTTCCGCAAGAACATGAAGGCTACCAGGTTCTAATAGGTATAGAGGCACGCATGGCCTTTGGCACCGGCACTCACCAAACCACCCGCATGGTAGTGAGTGCACTGACAAACCTATCTCTGAAAGACAAGCGTCTGCTCGACTGCGGTTGCGGAACTGGCATCCTGAGCATTGCGGCATTGAAGCTTGGCGCAGTAGAAGCCGTAGGCTACGATATTGACGAGTGGGCCGTGGAGAATGCCAAACACAATGCCGATATCAACAAGGTAAAAGGGTTCTCCGTCTTTCATGGTAATGCAAGTGTACTTTCCCATGTCAGCGGTGTCTTCGATGTAGTTGTGGCCAACATCAACCGCAACATTCTGCTGGCCGACCTTCCTCAGTTTAAGGATGTCATGAACATCGGAGCCACACTTGTTCTGAGCGGTTTCTATGAAGATGACATTCCGCTGTTGCTTGAAGAAGCTGCCAAGTACGGACTTCAAGAGAAAGGAAGAAAAGTGGAAGACCAATGGGCCTGCCTGATTTTGGCCCTTCAATGAAAGTTTCTACATCTTTCAGAAAAGGATACTGCTACAGTTCTTCAAAAACCTCTTCGTCTTCATCTTCCTCATCACTGCCAATGGTGAGCTGTTTCAGGTCATAGTATGAACCATTATAGATATTGAAGTCAACATACCCTTTGATGCCGGGCAAACGTCCGGCATCTGTGTGTTGCCAGAACTTCCATGGTCCCTTGTACTTGACTTCATCGACATAGTAGTGAGCAATCCAATAAGGATAGTCATCGAAGACTGGCGCACTCAGGTAGAGTTCCTTAAATTTATAGTAAGTATAGATGATGGGCTTCACATGATAGCGGTCTTCCACAATGTGAAGCCAGGTAAGCACGTCGCGCTGGAAGTCTTCTATCGACCTGTTCTTCGGCATGTGTTCAATATCGAGAACAGGTGGCAGGTCGCCGTCTTCCAGTTGCACTTTCTCCAGGAAATAATAGGCTTGCGAGCGTGCAGAAGAGCGATTGCTCCAGAAGTGGTAAGCACCACGAATGAATCCATGTTCACGCGCTTCTTCAAAGTTCACCTTGAAGCGGCTGTCGGTCTTGGTGGAGCCTTCCGTTGACTTGATAATAATGAAGCGCAAAGGACATCCGTCGATTTGTGCTCCACGAAGCGCATCCCAGTCGATAGTGCCTTGATAGTGAGAAATGTCTATGCCATGAATCTCATAGCCTTCCGGATAGTTGGCATCGCCATAGAGCGCACGCCAACGGAAGCCCGTCGGCCCGACAAAGAAATAGTAGAAAGCCCATACATAGAACACTCCCATAGCGATGCCGCCCAACCACCACGTCCAACGAGGAAGGAGATGGAAGACAGACCCATGGCGATGGTGTTTGCGTGACTTTCTGGTTTTCTTGTTCATAGATAAAGAAAAAGTAGGGCCGGTGAAACAGTCATCGGCCCTACTGGTAAATATCAGATTTATTCCTGTTCCAGTTTCAGTGTGCAGGTAGTACGGTCGCAGACTGAAGATGGGCCCCAGTACTGAATCGGGCCGGGATAGACAAAGCATGTCTCCTTAGCCCATTGATCACGCTTGGCAGCGAAAGCCTTGAAGGGTTTGCCGTCAAGTTCAACGAGAGCCTTGCGGATGACAGGCTTCATTTCACCATTACGACGCTCCATGTTCATCATCATCGTGATGGGCACACCGCCGGCCTTCCACTCGTCGGTGGGAGCCGTGGTATTCTTCACAATTGCCATGTAGCCCGTTTTGCCATTGGCTATGAGTTGGGCAGCACTGACACCCAGAGCATAGCAGTAATCAGCATCAAAGTTAGACGGAGCAGCGCAACGTCCTTCGTAGCCGAAGAAGTGGTGCAAGGCCGAGAACTTACCTGTATATTTGCCTTCCTTCTTCCACTGAGCAAGCTTTGCATCAACCATCTCGGAGAGCAGTTTCTCAGTTTCGATGAGTGACACCTGTACGTTGCCGTGGGGGTCACGGTCGAGAGACAACTGGCGAGCAACGCCTTCGGGCAATGTCTCGAAAGTGGAACGGTTCTCAGCACTGAGGTGAGCGAGAATATATTCACGCTGGGCCTGTTTGTCGAGGTCTTTGTAGTCATTTCCATGAGCGGCCAGCAGATCGTTGAGTTCCTGAATGAGACGGCCGATGGCGGGAATAAACTCGATGAGTCCCTCTGGAATGAGCACAGTACCGAAGTTCCAGCCCTTGGAAGCACGATAGCAGATAGCCTCACTGATTTGTTCAACGATATCGTTCAGGGAGAGGTCTTTAGCCTCTACTTCCTCACTGACAATACAGATGTTGGGCTGAACCTGCAGGGCACACTCCAGGGCGATGTGGCTGGCAGAGCGTCCCATCAGCTTTATGAAATGCCAGTATTTGCGAGCTGAGTTACAGTCGCGCTCAATGTTACCAATGAGTTCGGCATAGGTCTTGGTAGCAGTATCGAAACCGAAAGAAGTTTCAATCTGGTCGTTCTTCAAGTCGCCGTCAATGGTCTTCGGGCAACCGATGACCTGAACGCCATATTTCTTGGCTGCATAGTATTCGGCCAAAACACATGCGTTTGTATTGGAGTCATCGCCACCAATGATAACGATAGCCTTGATGTCAAGTTCACGAATAATCTCAAGACCTTTCTCAAACTGGTCTTCCTTCTCCAGCTTGGTACGTCCGGATCCAATCATGTCGAAGCCGCCGGTGTTGCGATACTGGTCAATCAGGTCGGAGGTGAGCTCCATGTAGTTGTGGTCAACGAGACCGCCAGGACCCATGAGGAAACCGAACACACGATTTTCCGGGTTGAGCTTCTTGACGGCATCGAAGAGACCGCAGATAACATTGTGTCCACCAGGAGCCTGACCACCACTAAGGATGATACCGACATTCATCTTCTTGGCATTGGCCACGTCGCCGGGAACAAACTCTACGAGAGGCATTCCGTAAGTGTTGGGAAACAGTTTCTTGATTTCCTCCTGATCACCAACGCTCTGTGTTGCTGCACCTTCCTGAACCTTCACAGCACCCTGGAGACCTTTGGGGAGCTTAGGCTGGTAGGCAGCTCTTTCTTTTTGCAAAATGCTTATTTCCATAACTTGCTTATTAAATAAAAGAGAAAAACATTCTTTATGAAGCTGCAAATTTATAATATTTCCACGAGATATGGAAAGAAAAACGAAAGAATTGAACTTCTTAAAACATTTTTTATGGAAAAACTTGGTGTTTACAGATTTTTTCCATAACTTTGGACTTTCAAATTAAAATTCAACTTATGGCAAACAGAAGAAAACTTAAGAGAGAGATTTCGCAGTTAAGCTCCTGTCTCTTTGCAGAATGCATCGCTATGTCGCTTTATGGTGGGAAGGCCGATAAAAAAGATGTTGAAAACCTTTTAGCATCAATACTTCGTATCAACAATGACTTTACATGCAGAGTCTCCCATCCTGAGCCGGGGATGCCTGCCAAGAAATACTTTCAAGTGCTCATCAACGACTTCAACAAGCAGGTGGATGAAATCGTTGACCACATCAACAACCTGCATTAAAAAAAGTACATGAGAAATTTTTTTCAATGGATTTTGTATCAAAAGTTAGGATGGAAGAAAAACGTAACCGTTGACCACCCCGACAAATACATTATATGCCTGGCACCGCATACCAGTAACTGGGACTTTGTCATCGGGCAACTTTACATGCGGGCAGAAGGCCTGCATGTAAACTTTCTGATGAAGAAAGAATGGTTTATAGGTCCCCTGGGCATTCTTTTCCGTCGGATGGGAGGTATTCCCGTGTGGCGCGACAAACACACCAGTATGACCGACAACCTGGCAGAAACGGCTAAAAAGGCAAATCATTTCTGTCTCTGCATCACCCCCGAGGGAACCCGTTCTCTGAACACCGATTGGAAGAAGGGTTTTTACTTCATTGCCCAAAAGGCCGACATCCCCGTATTACTCTATGGACTTGACTTTGAGCGCAAGGTAATAGAATGTACGCGCAGTTTCCGTCCAACTGGCGACGTAGAGGCCGAGATGAAAGAAATCAAAAGATATTTCAAGGATTACAAAGGAAAGAACCCCGATCAGTTCTGTACAGGACTTATTGATTAGAAAGATGTCACACGAGATAAAAAGGGCTCTGTTGCTCACCATGCTAATAATATTAGGATTGATACCAGCAGACGCACAGAAAGAAAATGGATGGGATAACATTGAATACCGCGGACAACCGTGGGTGAAAAACATATCTAAACCCAACAAGATTGAGCAAGGGCTTCAAAATCGCCACATCACGCTGTGGGCAAGCCATGGCCGCTATTTCGACCTGAAGAAAGGTATCTGGAAATGGCAGCGCCCCCTACTCTTCGGTACCACAGAAGATCTCTTCACACAAACCATCGTTGTGCCCTATCTCATTCCCATGCTGGAAAATGCAGGTGCGGTGGTATTCACACCCCGCGAGCGCGACTGGCAGAAGGAAGAGGTCATCGTTGACAACGACCAGAAGTCGGCCACTCCATATTATATTGTAAACGCCTCAAGATATGACTGGACGCCGACTGATGAGCCTGGCTTCGCCATTCCTCAGGGCAATTTAAAGGACGGTGATGCCCCCTTTCAATCGGGAACGGCTCTCATGATTCCTACAACCAAGAAGAAAAAGCATGTCACAGAAACCATCTATCGTCCTCTTCTGAAAGAAGCTGGCCGACATGCCGTGTATGTCAGCTATCAGACAACAGAGGAGAGCGTACCCGACGCTCAATATACCGTTGTCCACAAAGGACAGAAGACCGTCTTTCATGTAAACCAGCAGATGGGGGGCGGGACATGGGTCTATTTGGGCACCTTCGACTTCGATGCCGGATGCAACGACCGCAATTGCGTCATTGTCAGCAATTTGTGTCATCACGACGGCGTGGTGACGACCGATGCCGTCCGATTTGGAGGCGGTATGGGCAATATTGAGCGTGAGGGGTTTGTAAGTGGGCTCCCCCGCGCCTTGGAAGGTTCACGCTACTATGCACAATGGGCGGGAGCACCCTATAGCGTCTATAGCACCAAGGATGGCGCCGATGACTATGGAGATGACATCAACGCCCGCTCCCACATGTCCAACTGGCTGGGAGGCGGCTCGGTATATATGCCCACCCTACAGGGCAAGAAGGTTCCGTTTGAGCTCTCCTTAGCAGTTCATAGCGATGCCGGCTTCGATCCTGAGCGCACCCATCTCGTCGGTTCGCTGGCCATTTGTACCACAGGCTTTCACGATGGTTTGCTAAATGCTGGTAAGCCGCGTACGATGTCCTACGACTTGGCAGAATCACTACTTAGCAATGTCACCAATGAGATGACGGCCATCTACGGCAACTGGTCGCGTCGATATCTTTGGGATCGCAACTATTCAGAGACACGCTGCCCCGAGGTCCCGTCAGCCATTTTGGAAACTTTGTCCCACCAGAACTTTCCCGACATGCGCTACGGGCAAGATCCTAACTTCCGTTTCACCCTTGCGCGATGCATCTATAAGACCCTTCTCAAATACATCTGCAAGAATCACGATGAGCAAGCCGTTGTCCAGCCATTGCCACCTGTTAACATCCATGCCAAACTTGAAAAGGGAGGCAAGGTGAGACTTACCTGGCAAGGCGTGAGCGACCCATTAGAAAAGACTGCCTTGCCAACATCCTATAATGTCTATTTGGCCATTGGTGACGATGATTTCGATAATGGCATCAACGTGCAAACCAATGCCGTAATGGTCAACTTGAAACCCGACATTCAGTATAACTTTCGAGTGACGGCCGTTAACAAGGGTGGAGAGAGTTTCCCCTCAGAAACCGTTTCGGTAGTTTATCATCATGAAAAAGCCCCGACCGTACTTATTGTCAACGGATTCCAGCGTCTGTCAGGTCCTGCTATTCGTGACAATGAGGAAGAACAAGGTTTCGACTTGGCGGAAGACCCCGGTGTATCCTACGGCTTGACGGCAGGATGGGCAGGCTACCAAGAGTGCTTCGATGTCAACATGATTGGCATAGAGGGAGAAGGTGGGCTTGGTTATTGCAACAACAATCTGGCGGGAACCTTCATTGCCGGTAACGACTTCTCGTTTGTAAAAGAGCATGCGGAAGCCATTGCTTCTGCCGGACGATACAACATCGTGAGTTGCACAAAGAGCTGCGTGGAAAACGGCATGATGAAACTGGAAGACTACGATTGTATGGATCTGATTCTCGGATTGGAGCGCGATGTGCCCTATCAGTTGAAACACTACAAGACCATCTCAGAAGCTCTCAGTCTTCAAATGCGCCGCTTTGCTGCTCAAGGAGGCCGTCTGCTGGTCAGTGGTTCGTATGTGGGCACTGACATGAACAACGATGAAGAACGCCAGTTTCTGGCCGACATCTTAAAAATAAGTCACGGAGGCAACGATCGTGAAAATGTCAACAATCAAGTCAACGGCCTTGGCAAGCAGTTTCAGATTTACCGTCAGCTGAACGAGAAGCACTATGCCTGTACCTCGCCCGACATATTGGTGCCTGTACCGGGAGCCTTCTGTGCAATGCAATATAGCGACGGATGTAGTGCCGCTGTGGCCTATAAGGGCAACGACTATCATGCTTTCACCATAGGCTTCCCCTTGGAATGCATACAAGACCGTCGTCTGCGCAACACCATCATGCGAGGCATCATGGCCTTCCTCATGCAATAAAGTCTTCACAACCATTCAAGCAAAAAAGGACATGCAGATGGAAGAAAAAAAGAAGATACAACTGACAGACTTTCTACCTACAACAAAGAAAGAATGTGAACTGAGAGGCTGGGATGAGCTGGACATCATACTCTTCTCAGGCGATGCTTATGTAGATCACCCCTCGTTCGGGGCCGCCGTTGTAGGAAGGACGTTGGAAGCCGCCGGCTATCGCGTGGCCATTGTACCACAGCCAGACTGGCATGGAGATTTCCGCGACTTCAAGAAATTAGGTCGTCCGCGTCTGTACTTCGGCATCGCTCCTGGCTGTATGGACTCTATGGTTAACAAATATACGGCCAACCGCCGACTCCGTAGTGAAGATGCCTATAGTCCGGACGGCCGTCATGACTGCCGACCGGAATATCCCACCATTGTTTATACCCAAATTCTAAAGAAACTATATCCCGATGTGCCCGTTGTGCTTGGCGGCATTGAGGCCAGCATGCGTCGTGTAACCCACTACGACTATTGGCAAGACCGTCTGCGTCCCTGCATACTCTGCGACTCCGGTGCAGACCTGATTGTCTATGGCATGGGCGAGAAACCCATCATACGCATTGCCGAAGAACTGGAACGCGGCATCCCCGTAGCCGATATTCACGATATACCTCAAACCGTTTATCTTGCACGGAAGTCGCGGGTGGAAGGTTCCATCAGTAACGAGGACATTGTCTTGCATAGCCACGAAGAATGTCTTCGCAACAAGCGGGCACAAGCCGAGAACTTCCGTCATGTGGAAGAGGAATCCAACAAGATGCATGCCCAGCGCATCCTACAAGCCGTTGGCGACCGCTATGTGGTGGTCAACCCGCCTTATCCACCCATGACAACCGAAGAGCTTGATGCCTCCTTCGACCTGCCCTACACCCGTCTGCCCCACCCTAAATACAAGAATAAGCGTATCCCTGCATACGAGATGATCAAGTTCTCCGTAAACATCCATCGAGGCTGCTTCGGCGGTTGTGCGTTCTGCACCATCTCTGCCCATCAGGGAAAATTCATCACCTGCCGCTCTAAGGAGAATATTCTACGCGAAGTCAGGAAGGTCATCCAGATGGAAGGTTTCAAAGGTTACCTGTCGGACCTTGGCGGGCCGTCGGCCAACATGTATGGCATGGGGGGGCGCAACAAGAAGGCCTGCGAAAAGTGCAAGCGCCCGTCATGCATACATCCGCAGATATGTCCAAACCTTAATACCGACCATTCCAAGCTCCTCGACCTCTATCATGCTGTCGATGCATTGCCAGGCATCAAGAAAAGCTTTATAGGAAGCGGTGTTCGCTATGACCTACTGCTCCATCGCAGCCAAGACGAAAAGAGCAATGTGGCCGCACGGGAATATATGCGGGAACTCATCTGCCGACATGTCAGTGGCCGACTGAAGGTGGCTCCCGAACACACCAACGAACGTGTGCTGAATTTCATGCGAAAACCTTCGTTCCGATTGTTTGAAGAGTTCAAACGAGCCTTCGACCGCATCAATCGTGAAGAGCAACTGCACCAGCAGATTATACCCTACTTCATATCGTCACACCCCGCCTGTCGGGAAGAAGACATGGCCGAGCTGGCCGTCGCCACCAAGCAACTGGACTTCCAGCTGGAACAAGTGCAAGACTTCACCCCGACTCCAATGACTATCTCTACCGAGACTTGGTACACCGGATACGACCCCTACACGCTGGAACCCATCTTCTCAGCCAAGACACCCAGAGAGAAACTGGCACAACGCATGTTCTTCTTCTGGTATAAGCCTGAAGAACGACGCAACATTGAACACGAACTCCGTCGCATTGGCCGAACAGACCTCATCAGCAAGCTCTACGGCTTCGCTCCGGGCAAGCACAAAGGCGGAAAGAAAAAATGATGCTTAACGTAACGTAATAAAATGAAATTATCAGAACTGAAGACTGGCGACCATGCCGTCATCATCAAAGTGACAGGCCACGGCGGTTTCCGAAAACGCATTGTGGAGATGGGCTTTGTGAAGGGGCAACAGGTGGAAATGCTGCTCAACGCCCCGCTACAAGACCCCATCAAATACAAGATTATGAATTACGAGGTGTCGCTTCGACGCAGTGAGGCCTCCATGATTGAGGTGGCTCTCCTCGACGATGAAGAGGCTGGAGCCCTCAACGCTACTTCTAAAGCTGACGGTCATCAGCTGCCCTTCACGGGTCAAGAAGAAGAGACGGAACGGCCACACCAGATTGACACCTCTATGAAGACCATCTCCGTTGCCCTTGTCGGAAACCCCAATTGCGGAAAGACCTCGCTATTCAACTTTGCCAGCGGTGCCCACGAGCATGTGGGCAATTATTCGGGGGTAACCGTAGATGCAAAAGTGGGACATGCCGAATACGGAGGTTATACCTTCAACCTCGTTGACTTGCCAGGCACCTATAGTCTCTCGGCCTATTCGCCGGAAGAACTTTATGTGCGCAACCAGCTCATCGAGAATATGCCCGACATAGTCATCAATGTCATAGACAGTAGTAATCTCGAGCGCAACCTCTACCTGACGACACAACTCATTGATATGCACCTGCGCATGGTTTGTGCCCTAAACATGTTCGATGAGGCCGAGCGACGCGGTGACAAGGCCAACTACCAGACGCTGAGTCACCTGTTCGGTGTGCCGATGGTGCCAACGGTGTTCACCACCGGCCGCGGTGTGGAGCAACTCTTTCAAACTATCATCGAGATGGTAGAAACCAATGAAGACGAGCGACCCGACTACCGCCACATCCATGTAAACCACGGACACAGTGTGGAAGAAGGCATTACCACCGTCCAACGGGAACTGAAGACCGACAACGAGGAACTAAAGATACATTACTCCACCCGCTACCTTGCCATCAAGCTGCTGGAACACGACACCCACACTGTGGGACTCATCCACACGCTGCCCAATGCTAAACGTATTCTCAGCGCGCGCGACCGTGCCGCTGCACAGATAGAAGAGGAGACAAACACCGATAGCGAAACTGCCATCATGGATGCCAAGTATGGTTTCATACGCGGTGCCCTGGAAGAAGCTGGCTACCAAACGGGGAACAAGGAGGATACCTATCACACCACTCACATACTCGACCGGATGTTCACCAATAGATACCTGGGATTCCCCATCTTCTTATTCCTGCTTTGGCTCATGTTTGAGTCCACCTTCACACTGGGACAATACCCTATGGATTGGATAGAGCAAGGCGTAGCGTGGCTTGGCGAGGAACTTACCAACCACATGGCAGAAGGGCCTCTGAAGGACATGATGGTCGATGGCATCATCGGCGGCGTGGGAGCCGTCATTGTCTTTCTGCCACAGATTCTCATTCTCTACGCCTTCATCTCTTTCATGGAGGACTCGGGGTATATGGCTCGTGCCGCCTTCATTATGGACAAGTTGATGCACCGCATGGGACTTCACGGCAAATCGTTCATACCGCTCATCATGGGTTTTGGATGCAACGTGCCGGCAGTGATGGCCACCCGCACCATCGAGAGCCGCCGCTCGAGACTCATCACCATGCTGGTGCTGCCGTTGATGAGCTGCTCTGCCCGCCTACCTATTTATATCATGATAATCGGCATTTTCTTTGCCGTCCCCTATCAGTCGTGGGTTATGGTCTCCCTCTATGTTATCGGAATGGTGATGGCAGTGCTGATGAGCCGGCTCTTCAGCCGCTATCTGGTGAAAGGCGATGACACGCCTTTCGTCATGGAGCTTCCACCATACCGCTTTCCAACGATGAAAGCCATCGTCCGCCACACCTGGGAAAAAGGCAAGCAGTATCTGAAAAAAATGGGAGGCATCATCCTTGTGGCAAGTATCATAGTCTGGGCCCTGGGCTATTTTCCCCGTCCTTCCACCGACGATGCTCATTTTTCCACCAATATGGAACAAAGCTACATCGGACAGATTGGCAAACTAATAGAGCCAATCTTCGAAGTACAGGGCTTCGACTGGAAACTGGATGTGGCTATCATCTCCGGCGTTGGAGCAAAAGAGATTGTCGCCTCTACGATGGGCGTTCTCTATAATGGCAGCAACCTGAGCGAGAGCATGGATGCACTGACAGCCTACAGCTTCCTCCTCTTCGTGCTACTCTACTTTCCCTGCATCGCCACCATTGCCGCCATCAAAGGCGAAACCGGCTCGTGGCGGTGGGCATTGTTTGCGGCCTGCTACACCACCTTGCTGGCGTGGATCGTCTCGGCCCTATTCTATCAGATTGGAAGATTATTCGTGTAAATATACATATCATTTATGGAACAATTGAAATCATTGAACAAGCTGACAGCACCCAAGAGTGTCATGCCAGAAAGAATCATCCAGTTTGGCGAAGGAAACTTCCTTCGGGCCTTTGTTGACTGGATTGTGTGGAACATGGACCAGAAGACCAACTTCAACGGATCGGTTGTCGTTGTTCAGCCCATTGAGAAGGGCATGGCCGACTGGCTCAACGGTCAGGATTGCCTCTATCATGTAAACCTCCAGGGGCGCCAGAACGGTGAAGCCGTGAACACGCTGGAACGCATCGATGTCATCAGTCGCGCCCTGAATCCCTACAGTCAGAACGCTGCCTTCATGGCTCTGGCCGAGCAGCCAGAGATTCGCTTCGTCATTTCCAATACGACAGAAGCCGGCATAGCCTTCGATGATAGCTGTAAGTTTACCGACACTCCCGCCAGCAGCTATCCGGGCAAGTTGGTGCAGTTACTCTACCGTAGATTCAAAACCTTTAACGGCGATCCGAAGAAAGGACTCATCATCATGCCTTGCGAACTGATATTCCTCAACGGACACCACCTGAAGGACTGCATCTATAAATATATTGAGCTCTGGAAAGAAGACTTCGGAGCTGACTACTCTGCTTTCAAGGAGTGGTTTACCCTATATAACTATGTCTGCGCCACCCTCGTTGATCGCATCGTGCCGGGCTTCCCGCGTAAGGAGATTGTCGATATCCAGCAAAAGATTGGTTACAAGGACAACCTGGTCGTTCAGGCCGAGATTTTCCACCTCTGGGTCATTGAAAAGGCCGAGAACATGACCTGTGACGAACTGCGCCAAGAGTTTCCGGCAGAGAAAGCAGGGTTGCACGTCCTTATCGCCGAAAGCGAGAAACCATACCACGAGCGTAAGGTTACACTCCTCAACGGTCCTCACACGGTACTCTCTCCCGTCAGCTATCTGAGCGGTGTTGACATCGTTAGAGATGCTTGCAACCATCCTGTGCTGGGACGCTACATCCACAAGGTACAGTTCGATGAACTCATGCAAACGCTGAACCTCCCGATAGAAGAACTTCAACAGTTTGCCGCCGACGTGCTGGAGCGCTTCAACAACCCGTATGTTGACCATCAGGTGACAAGCATCATGCTTAACTCCTTCCCAAAGTTCCAAGCTCGCGACCTGCCCGGTGTGAAGACCTATCTGGAGCGCAAGGGAGAGTTACCCAAAGGCCTTGTCTTCGGCTTGGCTGCCATCATCACCTACTACAAGGGTGGCACTCGACAGGACGGAGCTGCCATCCAACCCAACGATGACCAGCGCATCATGGACCTTTTGAAGGAGCTATGGGCCTCGGGCGACACCCAGAAGGTCACCGACGGTGTTCTTGCTGCCAACTTCATCTGGGGCGAAGACCTGCACGGCGTGAAAGGACTGGCAGAACTGGTCAAACACTATCTCGACCTCATTCAGGAGAAGGGCATGCTTCACGCCGTAGAAACCATTCTCTAAACACCCTTACAAAACAAAGAGAGCCATCCCTTCCCAGAAGCGGATGGCTCTCTTCATATTACGGCTCTCTCTGGACAAGAGAGGCTTAGTTCATCTTACTGGAATATCAATGTGTCCGCGCAGACGCTTGTTATCTTTATCGATGACGTCGAGACGCAGCATGCCGGTCTTGTTGCCTGATTGCAGGGTTACGACCAGTTTTCCACTAAAAAGCTTCATGCGAGGCTGGGTAAAAGGCTCCAAAGACGTTGCGTCGCCGTTGCAGACACCACGAAATGTTCCTGCTCCCGTCACCCTGAATTCCAACTGGTCGGTGGCATCGGGAAGCTCGTTGCCAGCCTTGTCGGTGAGCGATATGGTGACATACGCCAGGTCGTCGCCATCGGCAGTCAGTTCCTTGCGGTCGCTGTCCAACTTTATGCAGGCAGCTTTTCCAGCCGTGCGTAACACTTGTTCTCCGACCTTCATGCCCCCTTCGTCATAGACAATCACTTTCAGTTCACCTGGTTCATAGACAACCTCGTTCCAGCGCAGGCGGTAGCGGTCGAGGTTATCTTCCTTTCCAATAGCCTTGATGTTTGTATTCTTAGTGCGGCGACCTTGTGACTTGCCGTTCACGAACAACTCTGCCTCGGGATAGTCGGTGTAACAATAGACGGGCGTGATCTGTCCTTCCCTGCCCGGCCACGTCCAGTGAGGCAAAAGATGGATGGTATGATCGGTCTTGTTCCATTGGGAGCGATAAAGGAAGAAACGGTCCTTAGGGAGTCCGGCCAAGTCGCAAATACCAAAATAGGAACTGCGCGACGGCCAGTAGCCATCATAGGGCGTGGGCTCACCCAGGTAGTCGAAACCCGTCCATACAAACTGACCGATAGTCCACGGGCGATCATCCTGAAGGATAAAGTCATCGTCGGGCAGGTTGCTCCACGAACAATACTCCGTGTCGTAGCTGGAACATTGGCCATCGGCATAGGTCTGGTGACTGGAATACTTTACCGGAAACTTATAAACACCGCGTGAACTGACAGTGGAAGCCGTCTCAGAACCGAGCAGAAAGCCTTGTGGCAACTGGCCGATGGCTCCATCATATTTTTGTACGCGGTAGTTGAAGCCTGGCACATCCATCGACTGAGCAAAGCCCGACTTCAAGGCAGCATCCACACGATCCATACCCTGGGTGACAGGAATGGATGGTGCCAGCCGATGACAGATATCCTGTAGGCGGCGGGCATGATAGACTCCCTCCTGACTCCACTGCTCAGGAATCTCGTTGCCGATTGACCACATCACGAGTGACGGGTGGTTGCGATGGTTGCGCACCAGGTTTTCCATATCGCGACCACTCCACTCCTTGAAGAAGCGGGCATAGCCGTTCTTACATTTAGGGTATATCCACATGTCGAACGACTCGGCCATCACCATCATTCCCAACGAGTCATAGACCTCCATCTGTAGAGTCGAAGGCATGTTGTGAGAGGTGCGAATTGCATCACAACCCATGTCTTTCAGTATGTGCACCTGACGTATCAGTGCAGCCTTGTTGACAGCAGCACCAAGCGGTCCCAAGTCGTGGTGCAGACAGACACCTTTCAGTTTGCGACTCTGTCCGTTCAGTCGAAAACCATGCTCAGCATCGACCGAAACCGTCCTAATGCCCACCATCTGGACATAGCGATCCACCAGTTCCTTGCCATGATAAAGACTCATCTCAAGGCGATAGCGCGACGGGTGTTCTGGTGACCAGAGATGCGGGCGCTGCACGCGCGCAATAGCATTGACAACACCACCTGCCGTGGGTTGTCCGTCATAAAGTGTTATCTGCTGACCTTTGGCATCTGTCAGCGTAGCCGTCAACTTGAAATCCTTGTCACGCACGATGCCGCGTAGCTGGGTTTCGAGGCTTACCCAGGCTTCCTTGTCACTACAAGAACGTGTTGCAAAACTGGTGGCCCAAGGGTCGATGGCCGTCTGTTGTGTCATCACTAACTTCACTGGGCGATAGAGCCCTCCACCAGGATACCAGCGGCTGCTCTCCTCCATATTGCTCAAAGCTACGCCAACTTCGTTTTCACCCACATGTAGGAAACGTGTCACGTCAACACGAAACGCATTGTATCCATAGGCCCACCGCCCAGCTTCCTGACCGTTTACATATACTACAGGCTCACTCATGGCACCGTCGAACACCAACTCAGCACGCTGTGCTACCTTCTCTATATATATCTTTGTGCGGTAAAAACCTTTGCCTATCCAGGGAAGCGCACCAGAACGGCCGCTCTTCTCTGACTTCTCCTTCTCCCCATTTTGTTCAATGGCCACTACCTGGAGATCCCACTTTTTGTCAAAAGGACCACTGATGGCCCAGTCGTGGGGCACAGTGACGGGTTGCCATACTTTCTCATCATAAGAAAACTGCCAGTTGCGTAAATTCAGCTCGTGACGTTCTTCTGCGGAACACCATGAGCACACACACAATAACACAAAAAATAAAAAAAATCTTTTCATATAATATCAATAATTTGATGCCGCAAAGATAATAAAAAAACAAATAAATAAATAACAAAACAGATTTTTCTGTCACTTATTGTGCATCTGTGCGCCCGCACACAAATATTTTACAAAAAAAACACAAAAAAGGTAAGGAAAAATTTGCAGATAGAAGAAAAATGGCATATCTTTGCATCGTTATCCTGAAAACAATCTTTTTACCTTAAGGAGACTAATACCTATTGAAGATTTAGCGATTGCCCGTGAGGGTCATCGCTTTTTCTTTTTACTCCATGCCTTTCCTCCCTCACTTAGGAAAGTCAACAAAAATTGGTATTATCAAACCTCTTCCACACGCAACAACTATTCGAACTGTTCGTTCGTAAAATATACAATGTTTGATGTTTTAATTGAATGCATAATACCAGCGAAGCATAATTTTTTAAAAAAGAATAACATTGCCAAACAAAAAGAATAACATTACAACGCAATAAGAAAATGGACGAAATGGGTTAAAGAATATAAATGAAAAAGCATGCAATATAAAAAAAACTAAATAAAAAGGAGAAGACAACAATGACCGACATGAAATTTGTACTTTTGTAACGAATTAAATATCATTCACGCAATAATATAACTACCCACTATAGCAAAAACGAACTAAAACATTAAGAACAAAACATTTTGAAAGATATGAAAAAACTGATTCTTCTAACAAGCCTCTTCTTCCTAATACTGACGGGAGCGATGGCGCAAGACAACAAGACTGTTCAGACAACAACTGTTGCACAGGCTAACCAAGCACAAATCAAGTTTGACAAGACAACTCACAACTTTGGAAACTTCTCTGAGGCCAACCCGGTGCAGAGTTGCGTCTTCACCTTCACCAACATAGGCAAAGCTCCGCTCATCATCAACCAGGCGGTGGCCAGTTGCGGCTGCACCGTTCCTGAATACACCAAGCAACCTATTCAGCCCAACGGGAAAGGTGAAATTAAGGTGACATATAATGGAAAGGGAAAGTTCCCCGGTCACTTCAAGAAGACTATCACTATACGCACCAACGGCATTCCCGAAATGACACGTCTCTACATTGAGGGTGTAATGGAAGAAGCCAAGTAGCAGCCACCATGATCTTCTACTTCTCCTGCACAGGAAATACCCGCTGGGCTGCAGAAAAGCTGGCCAAGGCTACCGGTGAAAGGCTAATCTGGATGGGCGACGACAACAATGCCACCTCCGAGATTACGCTCAAGGAAGACGAGCGAGTGGGATTCTGCTTCCCTGTCCACGGCTGGCGACCGCCCAAGAACGTGCGAGACTTCTGCCGAAGGCTACACTTTAGCAACCCTCAGGGTCACTACGCCTTTGCTCTCTGTACGGCAGGAGACAACATCGGTGAAACCATGCGCCTGCTCCATGAAGACCTGAAAGAGAGCGGCTTGCAGATAAAGGCACACTGCTCACTTATTATGCCGGAAAGCTATGTCGGACTTCCCTTCATGGACGTTGATAAACCGAAGAAGGAACGACAGAAGATTGTGACGGCCAGCAAGGATTTGAAAATATTCATCGATGTCGTTTTATTCCGACGCGCCATCGACCACAATCTGGTCATCGGCCACTGGCCACGCATCAACACCCGACTTATAGGCTCCTACTTCGTGAGCCGACTGGTCAACGACAAGCCTTTTCGAGTAGATGAAACGGCCTGCATAGGTTGCGGAATGTGCCAGAAAGTTTGTCCCAGTGGTGACCTTGTACTTGACACTGAAAGCCACCCGCAATGGAAGCACAACGGCAAATGCCTCACCTGCTTCGCCTGCTATCACCACTGTCCGCAACATGCCATTGCCTTCGGACACCGAACAGACGGTAAGGGACAGTATTATTTTCAACCTCCGAAGAATGAATGAAAAAAAAGTAAACATTTTATGAGAAAAATTCTACTTACCATCTGCCTGGTAATCATGGCAACGTCAATGTGGGCCTCCAGAGCCTATAAGCACCCCCGGACAGTGACACAGCCCGATGGAACCCAACTTACCGTCATTGCACATGGAGATGAAGACCTCAGCTGGTACACCACCACCGACGGTGTGTTACTGGTACAGGAGGGCGACCACTTCTTCGTTGCTCAGGTTGCGGAAGACGGAAGCCTGCTCCCTACCGCAATCCTTGCCCACGAGAAAGATTTTAGACAAGAGGCGGAAGCTAATGCTGTGGACCATCAGTCTCGCGAGCTTTTTGCCGGCAATGCCGACAAACTGAAACACCGAAACTTGACACGCAGAATCGGCGTGGGCAACGCCAACCCACCCTACTTTCCCCACACGGGCTCGCCGAAGAGCATGGTCATCTTGATAGAGTTTCAAGATTCAACCTTCAGTGTACCCAACCCGCGAAAAACCTTCAACGACTACTTGAATGCTGAAGGACCGCTGACTAACGAGGGCTTCCGAGAAGACCGCAACTACGGTAGCGTGCGCCAATACTTCAAGGACATGAGCAACGGCCAATTCACCCCACAGTTCGACATCTATGGCCCCGTGAAGCTGCCCAAAAAGCTCTCCTACTATGGTAACGATCAGGGAAATAACAAAGACGTCAACTTCAATGCCATGCTCAAAGATGCTTGCACACTGATGGATGACTCGCTCGACTTCAGCCAGTATGATGCTGACAACGACGGATTCGTTGACCTCCTCTACGTCATCTTCGCCGGCTACAGTCAGAGCGTTGGTGGCCCCTCCTACACCATCTGGCCAAGATCGGGTACTACCAACTTTGGCACCTTCGACGGAAAGAAGATTTCACGCTATGGCTTGAACAACGAACTGAACTACACTCCGTCTTACAGGTTGAGCGCTCCACCCTATAAACGCATCAACGGCATAGGACTATTCTGTCACGAATTCTCTCACACGCTCGGATTGCCCGACATGTATGCCACCGACAACTCAGCTAAAATCGACAACCAATGCATGGAATACTGGGACCTGATGGATTACGGAGAATATACAGACAACGGTTATACGCCGACCCCCTACACACCCTGGGAGAAGGAAGTCATGGGGTGGACAGAGCTGCAAGAGTTGACTGAACCCGCCATCGTGACATTGGACAATCAAGAAGCCCGCAAAATCACCAATAGTGAGAACGACGAATACCTCATTCTCCATAATGTGCAGACTACGGGATGGGCATCCCGGCAACTGGGTCACGGCATGCTGGTTTACAGGATTGACTACAATCACAGCAACGTGAACATAACCGACTACCCCAACAACACCGCAGGCAAGCCTGGAATCACAGTCGTTGCCGCCGACAATCTGCTAATTAATGGTGACAACAAATCTTACACACCGCTTGAGCACCAGCAAAGCCATGCGGGCGACCCCTTCCCAGGTGCTAATAATGTGACTCAGCTGTTGAGTGTAAAAATGAACGCCACGACCATCAGAAAGCCCATCTACGATATCGTGGAAGATAACGGAATAATCACATTTAAGTTCCTTGACCAGAACTTAGGAACTGGCATTGAAGACCTTATCCTCGACAACACAAACAACACAAAGCTACCCATCTATGGCATAGATGGACGCCGCATGGAAACCTCGCCGAAGTCACTGAAAAAAGGCCTCTACATTCAAGCAGGCAGGAAATTTGTGGTTAAATAGCCGGCACACATCTCGGCACAACGTTCACCATCAACGCCTGCCGAAACAATGCCTCCAGCATAACCGGCACCCTCTCCGCAAGGATACAAGCCCTCCAACTGAACATGTTGGAGGGTTTCTTTGTCTCTGAGGATTCGCACAGGGCTGCTTGTGCGCGTCTCTGCAGCAATCAATACGGCTTCATTGGTCAGAAATCCATGACTCATCCGGCCAAACTTTTTAAAACCTTCCTGCAGCCGCTTACTCACAAACGGGGGCAGCCAGAAATGCAAAGGACTGCTGAGCAAACCGGGAGCATAAGAACTCTGAGGCAGGTCGTAGCTGAGACGGTTGTTTACAAAATCGGCCATACGCTGAGCAGGAGCCGTTTGCCGACGGTTGCCTTGTTGCCAGCAAGTGCGCTCCAACTCTTCCTGAAAACGCATCACACGAAGCTCATCGCCAGAGGCTTCTATATCCTCGGGATGCAACTCTACCACCATGCCACTGTTCGACCATCGTGTGCCTCGATTGGAAGGACTCATGCCATTGACAACAATCTGTTCGGCTCCCGTAGCAGCTGGAATGACAAAACCACCCGGACACATACAGAAGCTATACACGCCACGCCCTTCCACTTGGGTCACAAAGTTATACTCGGCAGCAGGCAGATAGCGTCCCCTGCCCTGCTTGTTGTGATACTGTATCTGGTCGATAAGTTCTGCAGGATGCTCCAGGCGCACACCTACGGCGATGCCCTTGGCTTCGATTGCAATATGCTCTTCCCACAAATAGTGATAGACATCACGAGCCGAATGACCAGTGGCAAGAATGACAGGACCTGTAAAGACTTGTTGCTGAAGTCGTTCTCCCTCTCTCTTCTCTGCCACCACGCCCGTCACCCGGTTGCCCGTTGTCAACAAGCGCGTCATGCGCGTTTGAAAATGCACCTCGCCGCCACAACGCAGAATGGTGTTTCGCATGTTCTCTATGACACGCGGAAGCTTGTCGGTTCCGATATGCGGATGAGCATCACTCAAAATTGCGGTGGACGCTCCATGCTGACAGAACACATTCAGAATCTTCTCCACACTGCCACGCTTCTTAGATCGAGTATAGAGCTTACCATCTGAATAGGCTCCGGCACCGCCCTCGCCAAAGCAATAGTTACTCTCTTCATCGACACGCTGAGTCTTGGCTATCAAGGCAAGGTCTTTCTTACGTTCATGCACGTCTTTTCCCCGTTCCAATACAACGGGGCGCACCCCCAACTCTATCAGTCGCAAGGCAGCAAAGAGTCCGCCAGGGCCTGCCCCAACAACAATGGCCTGCGAACGATCGCTGACATCAGGGTAGTCGGTGTGCTCATAGGCATCATCGGCAGGAAATTCGTTGATATAGGCACGTACCGTCAGATTGATAAAGATTGTGCGGTGGCGGGCATCAATGCTTCGTTTCAAGACGCGTACATGTTTCAGCGTGCGGGCGTCAAGACCTTTCTCACGGGCGATATATTCTATGATGTGTTGTTCGGATGCCGCCTGTTGTGGCAGCAAGCGTAGTTGGTATTCGTTGGTCATAAAGCAAAAGGTTGATTATTCGTAGTCATCAATGACATTGTTGATGATGTCCATCATGGGCTTAGCAACCTTGAAAATTCTGACGGCTTCCTTCACCCAAGCATCACCATCGAAGAAAGTGTCGGGCACACGCTTCCAGCAACAATAGTCTTTCATACGCAGATATTCAATGAACTCATAGTCGCGCGGAAATCCAGATGGGCAGGTCTTGAGCATTTCCAGGCCAAAGCCCTTGGACGAATGTTCCCACTTGCCACCGCCAGGACGACCGAAGAAGGAGATAAATTGACGGTTCTCCACAGCCTCACGCCACAAGTCAATGTTGCCCATAATCTCATTGCGCGTAGAGGTGAGGATGTTGGTTGGTAGCCAATAGGAGCCTGTTGCCAGCAGGCAGTTGCCTGGCTCAAGATGAATGTAATAACCGCCACGCAACGACTTCTTGCCTTTGGCACAGATATAGGCACCCAGGTGGCGCTTGTAGGGTGATTTGTCCTCCGAGAAACGGGTGTCACGATTGAAACGATATACACAATCCTTCACCGTGAGATGAGCTATCTCTGGATCAAACTCGGCTATGTGATTGATAGCCATTGACACACCGTCCTCAAAATCTTGACGGCAGGACGTGTACTCGTCTTTGTGTTCAAGGAACCAAGGGCGGTTGTTATTAGCTGCAATAGCACGCAGAAAAGATAATATTCGTTCTGTTTGCATGTTTTCTAAGGTTTCATGGCATCGTTCTTCGGACAGAATGCCGTAAACGGACAGGTGACACAATGTGGTGAGCGGCTGGTACAAACATAACGGCCATGAAGCAAAAGCCAGTGATGGGCATCGGCGGCATCCGAAGCAGGAATATGCTTCAGGAGATAGTCTTCCACCTTTCGAGGGGTGTTGGCAGTCTTGGGGACAAGCCCCAGACGGTGGCTCACACGGAAGACATGGGTGTCAACAGCTATTGCAGAACGACCAAACCACACTGCCTGCATGACATTGGCCGTCTTGCGCCCCACCCCAGGCAGTTTGGTAAGCAGTTCCATCGTGTCAGGCACCTCTCCGCCAAACTCACTTTCTATCATACGCGATAGCTCCACCAGATGTCGTGCTTTACTGTTGGGATAGGAAACACTTTTCACATAGGTCAGCACATCATCGGGTTCGGCTTGTGCCATCTCCCGCGATGTTGGATAGGCACGAAAGAGGGACGGTGTGACCATATTCACCCGTTTGTCAGTACATTGAGCACTGAGCACAGTGGCACAAAGCAACTGAAAGGCCGAACCGAACTCCAGTTCGGTGGTTACCAACGGCATCTTCTCTCTGAAGTAGTTTAAGATATACTGATACCGTTCCTTCCGTGTTCCGCAATCCATTTTTACTTATTTTTGTTTTCTAAGTATCACAAGTCCGACTTTATTAAAGCTTACGAGGGTGAAAATGAAGTTACACTTCTACTTGTACTCCGCCCAGCTCTTGATGTCAATATCTTCGAGTTTGAGGGTACAGAAAGCATTGATAAAGGCACTGGCCAAGCGACTATTAGTAATGAGCGGTACATTCAGGTCGATGGCAGCACGCCGAATCTTGTAACCATTAGTCAACTCACGCGGCGTGAGGTCTTTCGGAATATTCACCACCATGTCGATTTTATGTTCGTGGAGTAACGTGAGGGCCTGCGGTTCACAGCCCTCGTCTGAAGGCCAATAGACACGCGTATTGTCGATGCCGTTGTCAGTGAGATACTTGCTGGTACCGCCCGTAGCATAGAGCTCGTATCCGTTGGCCTTGAGCATGTGAGCAGCATCGAGCAACTCGGCCTTTTGCTTGGCACCACCAGTAGAGAGCAACACGGTCTTCTTCGGAATGCGGTGACCAACACTTAGCATCGACTTGAGCAAGGCTTGGTTGGTATCGTCTCCCAGACACCCCACCTCTCCCGTCGATGCCATATCGACACCCAACACGGGGTCGGCCTTCTGTAAACGGTTGAAGGAGAATTGCGAGGCCTTGATGCCCACATAGTCGAGATCAAAGAGATTCTTGCCAGGCTTCTCTACAGGTACACCCAGCATAACCTTGGTGGCAAGGTCTATCAGATTCAGTTTCAAAACCTTGGAGACAAACGGGAAGGAGCGAGAGGCACGAAGGTTACACTCGATGACGAGTATCTCGTTATCACGCGCCATATACTGAATATTGAAAGGTCCATTGATGTGAAGCGCAGAAGCTATCTGACGACTCACACGCTTGATACGACGCACAGTCTCCACATAGAGCTTTTGCGGCGGAAACTGGATAGTGGCATCACCAGAGTGAACACCTGCAAACTCAATGTGCTCAGAGATGGCGTATGCCAGAATCTCTCCATCCTTGGCCACCGCGTCCATCTCTATCTCCTTGGCATTCTCGATGAATCGGGAGACAACGACAGGATGGTCTTCCGAGACGTTGGCAGCCAACTTGAGAAAACGCTCCAGTTCGTCCATGTTGGAACAAACATTCATGGCAGCACCAGACAACACATAGCTCGGACGCACCAAGACAGGGAAGCCTACTCGGTCGATGAAACGATGAATGTCGTCCATCGAGGTCAAAGCACTCCACTCTGGCTGGTTGATACCGTTGCGGGTGAGCATGGCGGAAAACTTCGCACGGTCTTCAGCATTGTCGATGTCGGCGGCCGACGTACCAAGTATGGGCACATGCTGCTCGTCAAGACGCATGGCAAGGTTGTTGGGTATCTGACCGCCCGTAGAGACGATGACGCCATAGGGCGTCTCCAAGTCAACAATATCCATCACACGCTCAAATGTAAGCTCATCGAAGTAAAGACGGTCACACATGTCGTAGTCGGTGGAAACCGTCTCGGGGTTGTAGTTGATCATCACTGAACGGTAACCTTGCTGACGAATGGTGTTCAAAGCTTGAACACCACACCAGTCGAACTCCACAGAAGAACCAATGCGATAGGCTCCTGAGCCGAGTACTATGACCGATGATTTCTGGTCGGCAGCAAAGTCAATATCATGGGACGGACGCACTGTGTTGCCTTGATAAGTTAGATACAGATAGTTGGTCATGGCGGGATATTCAGCGGCAAGAGTGTCTATCTGTTTAACGGATGGAAGGATGCCCATCTGCTTGCGAATGTTTCTCACCACCAACATGGCACGGTGCATGCTACCCTCACTACTCTCCAACCCTATAGCACGGGCTATCTGGAAGTCGGTGAAGCCATAGATCTTGGCCTCCAGCATCTGACTTCTGGTCAACGTCTCTGGTGTCGTAGCCTTCAGACACTCGTCGATGTCAATGATATGCTTCAGCTTCTCCAGGAACCAGCGATCTATCTTTGTCAACTCGTGAATCTGGTCAACACTATAGCCTTTATGCATAGCCTTGGAGATGACGAAGATTCGCTTATCAGTAGGCTCACGAAGAGCGGCATCGATATCGGGAATCTCGAGTTCCTTATTCTCCACAAAGCCGTGCATTCCCTGCCCTATCATGCGCAAACCCTTTTGGATAGACTCTTCAAAGGTCCGGCCGATGGCCATTACCTCGCCTACGGACTTCATGCTGGAACCAAGTTCCTTGTCAACACCGCGGAACTTTGAGAGGTCCCAACGTGGAATCTTACATACCACATAGTCGAGAGCAGGCTCAAAAAAGGCCGAGGTGGTCTTGGTAACGGAGTTCTTTAACTCAAAGAGACCATATCCCATGCCCAGCTTGGCAGCCACAAAAGCCAAAGGATAGCCAGTGGCTTTAGACGCCAGGGCTGATGAGCGCGACAGGCGCGCATTAACTTCAATGACACGGTAGTCTTCAGACTGAGGGTCGAAGGCATATTGCACATTACACTCGCCCACAATGCCAATGTGACGTATAATTTTGATGGCGAGAGCACGAAGCTTATGATATTCGCTGTTGGTAAGAGTTTGAGAGGGAGCTATGACGATAGACTCACCGGTATGTATGCCCAGCGGGTCGAAGTTCTCCATGTTACAGACGGTGATGCAGTTGTCATAGCGGTCGCGCACCACTTCATATTCTATTTCCTTCCAACCCTTCAGGCTTTTCTCCACCAACACCTGGGGCGAAAACGAAAAGGCTTTCTCCGCAAGGCGATTGAGTTCATCCTCATTGTCGCAGAAGCCAGAACCAAGCCCACCCAATGCGTAGGCAGCACGAAGGATGACGGGATATCCTAATTCGGAGGCGGCACGGCGAGCCTGCTCAATGTTCTCACAGGCCTCACTCTTGATGGTTTTCACCTGTATCTCATCGAGTTTCTTAACAAAGAGTTCTCGGTCTTCGGTGTCGATAATGGCTTGCACTGGAGTACCCAGAACTTTAACACCATATTTTTCAAGAACACCTGACTGATAGAGCTCAACACCACAATTGAGGGCTGTCTGACCGCCAAAGGCCAACAAGATGCCGTCGGGGCGCTCCTTCTCGATGACCTTCTCCACAAAATAGGGCTGTACAGGAAGATAGTAAATCTGGTCGGCAACACCCTCTGACGTCTGTACCGTCGCAATATTCGGATTGATCAAAATGGTCTCCACTCCTTCTTCACGCAGGGCCTTCAGCGCCTGGCTACCAGAATAGTCGAACTCTCCGGCCTCACCAATCTTCAAGGCACCGGAACCAAGCAACAATACTTTTTTGATATCTTGTTCTTTCATATCTTTGTCTTATTTGAGGGTTTCAACAAAACGGTCAAATATAAACTCCGTATCAACTGGACCGGAACAGGCTTCAGGATGGAACTGGCTGGAGAACCAAGGGTTGTGCTTGTGACGAATGCCTTCATTAGAGCCATCATTCATATTAACAAACAACTCCCCCCAATCACCTCCAAGTGTCTGGGCGTCAACAGCATATCCATGATTCTGACTTGTAACAAAGCACTGGTTTGTACCCACCATTCTGACCGGTTGATTGTGGGAACGATGACCATATTTCAATTTATAGATGGTGGCTCCACCGGCCTTCGCCAGCAACTGGTTTCCCATGCAAATACCGCAAATGGGCTTGGCAGAAGCCGACATCTGCCTACGCAGAATATTCACTGCATCTTCACACATATCCGGGTCGCCAGGTCCGTTGGCAAGGAACAATCCGTCGAAATCCATGTCAGTATAGTCATAATTCCAAGGTACACGGATGACCTCTACATTCCTGTTGACGAGGCAACGTATGATATTTGCCTTTACACCACAGTCAACCAGCACAACCTTCAAGCCGGCTCCTTCGTTATAACGAATGATTTCCTTAGTAGAAACCATATCAACGAAGTTGACTCCTTCATAGCGAGCCTCTGGAATCTGGTCGGGCATATCATCGAAAAGTATCTTTCCCATCATCACACCGTGTTCACGGAGCACCTTGGTGAGCTCACGGGTATCAATGCCTGTAACGCCCGGCACCTTCTCACGCTTGAGCCAGTCGCCAAGACTTTCGACAGCATTCCAATGACTGAATGTCTCACTATAATCGGCAACAATAATGGCAGAGGCATAGATGCGGTCGCTCTCCATAAAGTTGGGAAGATGCCGCATGGGGTTAGCACTCGCCATCGCCTTCGAAGTGCCTTGGAAGGTGAATGGCGGAACGCCATAATTGCCCACCAACGGATAGGTAAGCACCATCAGCTGACCAGCATAGGAAGGGTCAGTGAGACTCTCCGGGTAGCCCATCATCGCCGTGTTGAAAACCACTTCTCCAGCCACAGGCATGTCGTAGCCAAAAGACTCACCGTGAAACTGTGTGCCATCACTGAGGACCAAAGTTACTTTCTTCATATTTACACTTAGAATTTCTGTTCAAACTGGTAGTATTTCTCTATATAGTTGATATAGGCCTGGTTACAAAGCCTAATACCTCCAGGTGTGGGGAAATCGCCCGTAAAATACCAATCACCAAGATGTTCGGGGCAAGCTTCATGCAGCCCTTCGATTGACTGGAACACCAACTCTACGGGTGTCTGCATGCCCTCAGGCAACAACATCTGCACAATCTTCTGGTTGATAACATCAACGGAGAACGGTTTGTAGATGTCTTTCACACAGTTGCGCATCTCCTCCTTAGGCTTTCGGAGTTCTTCCTTACAATGATAGTAGGTGTCGATAATCAGCTGGTGCATGTTGCGTTGTTTCAGCAACTCGATGGTGGCACGAAATACGCAGAACTCTTCCAGACGAGCCATATCAATGCCGTAGTAATCGGGATAACGAATCTGGGGTGCACTGGAGACAACGATAATCTTCTTGGGGTGCAGACGGTCGAGAATGCGGAAGATGCTCTCTCTAAGCGTCGTACCACGGACGATGGAGTCGTCAATGACAACAAGATTGTCCAGATATGGTCGTACGCTCTCATAGGTGATGTCATAGACATGGGAGGCAAGGTCGTTGCGTGAATTGCCTTCCGTAATGAAGGTGCGTAGCTTGATGTCCTTCCAGGCAACCTTCTCGCTACGCACATAGTCGTTTAGGATTTCTTCCAGTTCCTTCCTTGTCGGGATATGATTCAACTGTTCTATGCGCTGTATCTTCTGCTCATTGACATACTGTTTGAAGCCGTCCAGCAAACCATAGAAAGCAACCTCTGCTGTATTGGGAATATAGGAGAATACAGTGTTGTTGGTATCGCCGCCGATGGCTTGCAAGACCGGCTGGGTGAGCTGCTTGCCAAGTTGCTTGCGCTCCTGATAGATATCGCGGTCGTTACCGCGGCTGAAATAAATACGCTCAAAGGAGCAGGCACTTTTGGTTTTCTGTTCAATGACGGTTTCGATATGCACGCTGCCATCACGCTTAACCATCAGCGCTGATCCGGGTTGCAACTCTAGGATATCGTCACAAGAAATATTGAAAGTGGTTTGCAGGACAGGTCTCTCACTGGCCAGCACCACCATTTCCTCATCCTGATAATAGTAGGCAGGGCGGATGCCCCAAGGATCACGCATGGAAAACATTTCACCGCTTCCTGTCATGCCACAGACGACATAGCCACCATCGAAATCCGGCATCGAGGTTTTCAAGACGTTGCCCATCTGCACGTTTTCCTCAATATAGCGGGTGATGTCGAGGTTGGCATAGCCCAGCTTTTGTGCATTGACAAAGTTGCGTTCCACCTCTCGGTCGAGCCGATGTCCCAGGTATTCCAGCATGATGTTGCTATCGCTGTAGATTCTCGGATATTGTCCCTGAAGGGTCAGTTTCTCAAATATCTCGTCAATGTTCGTCATGTTGAAATTGCCGCAGAGACAGAGGTTCTTTGCCTGCCAGTTGTTACGTCTCAAGAACGGGTGCACATAGGTCAATCCGCTCTTTCCCGTTGTGGAATAGCGCAAATGTCCCATATAAATCTCACCGGCAAACGGAAGGTTCTTCTTAGCATACTCGGCATCAGAAAGCTGTTCGGGAGCAAGACCCTTAAACTGCTTCTGCACATGTCCGAAGATTTCCGTGATGGCGTCTTTACCTTCAGCACGCTCACGAAACATGTATTCATTACCAGGTTCCACATTCAGTTTCACACAGGCCATACCGGCACCTTCCTGTCCGCGGTTGTGCTGTTTCTCCATCATCAGGTAAAGCCTATTCAACCCGTACATCCAGGTTCCATACTTCTTCTGATAGTAATCTAATGGCTTCAGAAGCCTGATCATGGCAACACCGCACTCATGCTTTAATGTTTCCATACATTAAATTATATAGTTATTCTACAGTCACAGACTTTGCGAGATTTCTCGGCTGATCGACATTCTTTCCCTTGCATACAGCCACATGATAGGCCAGCATCTGGAGAGGTATCGTTGCTATCAGCGGCTCGAGGCACTCTTGAACATTCGGGAGTTCCAGCACCTCGTCTGCAATCTTGCTGATGGTTTCGTCTCCTTGGGTGACAAGAGCAATGACCTTTCCGCTACGAGCCTTAATTTCCTGTATGTTGCTCAGCACTTTCTCATACATGGCGTTATGTGTAGCGATGACAACAACGGGCATGTCGGAGTCAATCAATGCTATGGGGCCATGTTTCATCTCGGCTGCTGGATAGCCTTCAGCGTGGATATAACTGATTTCCTTCAGTTTCAAAGCGCCTTCAAGAGCTACTGGATAGCTAAAGCCACGGCCAAGATAGAGAAAGTTTCTGGCGTAGGTGAAAGTTCGACTCAGATCAGCAATACGGTCATTCAATGCCAGTACTGTCTTCATCAGCTCGGGAATCCTATTAAGGCCTTTGACAATGTCGAGGTATTCTTCTTCCGTCAAACTTCCTTTCTCTTTGGCTATGGCGAGAGCCAACATGGTAAGCACCGTCACCTGTCCCGTAAAGGCTTTGGTAGAAGCGACACCGATTTCAGGTCCTACATGGATGTAGCTGCCAGTGTCTGTTGCACGGGGTATGCTGGAGCCTATGGCGTTACAGATGCCGTAAATGAAGGCGCCGTTTTTCTTGGCCAGTTCAACGGCTGCAAGGGTGTCGGCCGTCTCACCACTTTGAGAGACAGCTATCACGACATCGCCTTTTCCTACGACAGGGTTTCGGTAGCGAAACTCTGATGCATATTCCACCTCTACGGGTATGCGGCAGAGGGTTTCTATCATCTGTTTGCCAATGAGCCCGGCATGCCAGGAGGTGCCGCAGGCAACAATGATGAAACGCTTGGCGTTGAGCAGTTGCTCTCTATAGTCGATGACAGCAGAAAGTTTCACCTCAGTGGCTTCAGCATTAATACGCCCGCGCATGCAGGTCGTAAGACTTTCCGGTTGTTCAAAAATCTCCTTCAACATGAAATGAGGGAAGCCGCCCTTCTCAATCTGTCCGAGATCGATATCCACGGTCTTGACGCTGAGTATCTGTTCGTCATTGTAGATGTCAACGACTTTCAGTTCTTCTCCAAGACGCATAACGGCGATGTTGCCATCTTCCAAATAGACGACTTTATCGGTGTATTCTACAATCGGACTTGCGTCGGAACCCAAGAAGAATTCTTGGTCGCCGATACCTACCACAAGGGGACTTTGCTTGCGAGCAGCGATAATCTGGTTGGGCACCCGCTTGTCAATAATGGCGATAGCATAGGCACCTATTACCTGGTGGAGAGCCACCTGAACAGCTGTCAGCAGATCGAGGTCTTTCTTTACCATAATGTATTCCACCAACTGCACGAGTACCTCGGTGTCGGTTTCAGAGCGGAAGTTTACACCACGTTCCATGAGATTGGACTTCAAATCAGCATAGTTCTCTATGATACCATTATGAATGATGGCCAGATTCTTTGACTCAGAATAATGTGGATGGGCATTGACGGAAGAAGGCTCTCCGTGGGTTGCCCATCGAGTATGAGCTATACCTATGCTGCCACTCACGTTCTTGTCTTTGCAATAGTCTTCTAAGTCGGCTACCTTTCCCTTTGCTTTATAGACATTCAACGACTTGTCGTCGTTGATGAGTGCCACGCCGGCACTGTCATAGCCTCTGTATTCCAATCTTTTTAGTCCTTTAATCAAGATGGGATAGGCATCTTGATGACCTATGTAACCTACGATTCCGCACATATAATTAATTTGTATTAAATGTTGTTGTGTTTGTTAGATGTCGCCAAAGTCTATACTTTATGTGTTGTCAATGCTATCATATAAAAAAAGGATGAAGAATGGTAACAAGCGCTGAGGTTGTTATAAATTCTTCATCCTTCATATTTTTTTATTATCTTATTTAGTCTCTAAGAATGTTTACAAGTAGTGAAGCTACTGATGTTACGATACCGATAAAGGAGAACCAAATTGTTGTCGATTGGCCGATGCTGGAGTTCTTTGCCTTCACCGTATTGGGCTCAACATAGATGATGTCGTTCTGCTGAAGGTAATAATACGGTGAATTGAACAGATTTCCGTCGGTCAAGTCAATGCGGTGGGCACTCTTCTGTCCGGTGGCATCCTCGCGAATCAGCATGATGTTCTGACGCTTACCGTAGATAGAGAGGTCGCCCGCTGTAGATAAGGCCTCGATAATGCTCATCTTCTCTGTTGTCACAGGAATTACTGCCGAGTGTCCTACCTCACCGATAACCGTCACGCGGAAGCTCGACATATTAACCGTAACGACCGGCCGCTCAGACGACTGTAGATAAGGTTGAACCTTCTCTTCAATCATGGTTTCACATTCGCGCTTGGTCAAGCCAGCTACATGCAGGCGTCCCAACATTGGAAAGTTGATGTCACCTTCGTTGTCAACCAGGTAAGGCAGCAGCGTACCATATCCACTTGAGCTCAACGTCTGGCTACTCAATGGGTTCAGTGGCTTTGACACCGAGAGGTTGAACATACGCACGGCGTCGGGGTTGCTGGCGCTGACCGTAATGGTTAAGGCGTCTTTCGGCATGATCTTGGCGTCGTAGAGGCCTTTCGACTGCGACAAGTCAATGTTATCTATGTTCTGGAAATAGGCAATTTGTTTGCTACCCGAGCATCCTGCCATCACAACAGCCATCATGATGACTGCCATCTTGTTGCATAGCTTTTTCATATCTTTCTTTAACGTTTCAGTGATTTTCTCCGCAAAATTACTACTATTTTTTGATATTGGCAAAGATTTCTAATAGAAATTAAAATATTTCCTTGCATTGTTGTAGGAGATATCTTCCACCATGCGGGAGAGTGTTTCCCTGTCGTTGGGAAGCAGGCCGCGTTCAACGTCGTTACCCAGCAAGTTGCAGAGCAGACGGCGGAAATACTCATGTCGCGGATAGCTGAGGAAAGAGCGAGAGTCTGTAAGCATGCCCACGAAACGGCTGAGAAGTCCAAGCACCGACAACGCATTCATCTGGCGAGTCATTCCATCCAGCTGGTCGTTGAACCACCAGCCAGAGCCAAACTGTATTTTTCCGGGGCAGGAGCCGTCCTGGAAGTTACCTAACATGGTAGCCACAACCTCGTTGGCACAGGGGTTGAGGGTGTAGATGATGGTTCGCGTCAGCTTCCCCCTTTGATTCAATCCGTCCAGGAAATGACTCATGGCCCTTGCTGTATTGAACTCACCGATAGAATCGAAGCCTGTGTCGGGCCCCAACTGCTCATACATGGCAGCATTGTTGTCGCGAATAGCACCATAGTGGTATTGCTGACTCCATCCGGCATCATTGTCCATTTCTGCCATGCGGGTCAGGAAGCAGTTCTTATATTGACGCGTCTCGAGTGCCGAAAGCTTCTGATGACGCATGGCTTTCTCAAAGATGACATCTATTTGAGAATCAGTGTAAGGCTCGTCGTAGAATTCCTCTATGCCATGGTCGCTTAACCGGCAACCGTTTTCGTGGAAGAAGTCATGACGCTTCTGAAGCGCATCCATCATGTCGGCAAAGGTTCTGATGTCCATCTTGGCAGTTTCGCTCAGCTTCTCCACATAGTTGCCGAACTCCGGTTTCTCGATGTTCATGGCTTTGTCTGGGCGCCATGCGGGTATCATCTTGATTTCAAAGCCATCATGACGCACCTGCTGATGATAGTAAAGATCATCAACGGGGTCGTCGGTTGTGCAGACACATTCCACATGATATTTGCGCATCAAGCCACGGGCAGTGAACTCTGGTTCCTTCAGTCTCTCGTTGCATTCGTCATAGATTTCACGCGCCGTCTTGGGAGAGAGTAGTTTCTTGATGCCAAAGGCTGTCCGCAACTCCAGATGTGTCCAGTGGTACAGAGGGTTGCGAAAGGTATAGGGAACGGTCTCTGCCCACTTCTCAAACTTCTCCCAGTCGGAGGTGTCTTTCCCGGTGCAGAAGCGCTCTTCCACCCCATTGGTACGCATAGCACGCCACTTGTAGTGGTCGCCACCAAGCCACAGCTCCGTGATGTTTCTAAACTGATGGTCTTCTGCAACCATCTTCGGGTCGAGGTGACAATGATAGTCAATGATCGGCATCTTAGCCGCGTGGTTGTGGTAGAGTTCCTGCGCAGTTTGTGTATCAAGCAGGAAGTTTTCATCCATAAACTCTTTCATGTAAATAGACTTTTTATTTAAGATTCTTGTTGCAAAAATACAGTTTTTTTTTTGAATGGCAGGAAAATTAAACTATATTTGCACAAGTTATACATAAAATCTCTTTTTCTGACAGATTTCTATGACAAACAAAGTACTTCTCATTTATACGGGTGGCACCATTGGTATGGGAAAGAATCCTGTCACAGGCGCTCTCGAGCCCCTGAACTTCACCCATTTGCTCAGGGACGTTCACGAATTGAAATATCTCAAGATCCAGATTGACATAGAACAATTTGCCACTCCCATTGACTCCAGTGACATGTCACCTGAGATATGGAAACAGCTGGCCACACTGATTATTTCTCGTTTTGACAATTACGACGGCTTCGTTGTCCTGCACGGAACCGACACGATGGCCTATACCGCAGCCGCTCTTTCCTTCATGTTGGGCAACCTGACAAAACCTGTTATCCTCACCGGCAGCCAGTTGCCAATCGGACAACCACGAACTGACGGCAAGGAGAACCTTGTGACAAGTCTCGAACTGGCTACCACCTATAGCGAAGACGGCAGGCCCATGGTGCCTGAAGTATGTATCTACTTTAGCGGAAGGTTGCTTCGCGGCAATCGCTCTACGAAAATTAACGCTGACGGCTTTCACGCTTTTGAGTCATTCAACTATCCTCATCTTTGCGATGCCGGCGTGACATTCAACTTCCACGGCCACCACATCCTCTGTCCTGACTACAAAAGACCACCGACGCCCCACCTCAACATGGACACCAACGTGGCCGTCTTTTCCCTCTTTCCCGGCATTCAGGAAAACATCGTTGAACAAATGCTCAATGTACCCGGTCTCAAGGCCATCGTCATGAGAAGCTTCGGCAGTGGCAATGCCCCGCAGAGTCAATGGTTACTGAGGCTCCTCAGAAATGCCACGCTAAGGGGTGTCACTGTCGTGAACATCAGCCAATGTATTGCAGGTTTTGTAGAAATGAACCGCTATGACACTGGGTTTCAACTGAAAGATGCCGGCGTCATCAGCGGCTATGATAGCACCGTGGAGGCTGCTGTCACCAAACTCATGCACCTACACGGCACATACGCCGGCGACAACGAAACCATCAGCCATCTCATGGAGCAAAGTATAGCCGGAGAGATTACTTCTTGATGACATACTTCTGATAGTAGGTCAACAGGAGCGTTGTCAGCGGCAGGGCAATAATCATTCCCAACATGCCAAGCAAAGCGCCCCAAATTGAGAGGGAAAGAAGTATAATGGCCGAGTTCAGCCCCATGACCTTACCCATAATCTTCGGTGTAAGGAACATATCTTGAATCAGTTGGACGACAGCAAACACAGCCACTGCCATCAGCATGATGACCCAAAAGCTCTGCCCCGTATCGGCCGCCTTGACGATGGCCAACAGAATGGTGGGCAAGAAACCGACCAGCTGTAGATAGGGAACCATGTTCAGTAAGCCTATGAACATGCCCAGCCCTACCGCCATCGGGAAGTCTATAATCAGAAAACCTATGCTGAACAACACGCCCACACAGAAGGCCACACATGCCTGACCACGAAAATATTTGTTCATGCCTTCTTCCACATCACCTACCAACTGAACGGCAAAGCTTCGCATTCGCTCGGGCAAAAGATTGGGCCACCCCTCGCACAAGCGCTCATAATCTAACAATATAAATAAGGTGTAGAGCACCACCATCGTCAGGGAGAACAGACCCGAGAGGGCATTGACCGACTGTGTGACCAATCCCCACACATGCGGCAACGCATCCTTCAAGCTGCTCATAAAGCCATCTTGCGTCACAATGGCCTTCACCTGTTCGCTGGTGAGGTTCTCACGCAGATATTCTTGCACACGGCTCGGAATGTTGCTCATCATGTGGTCGTTCTCGATATAATCAACCAAAAGGTCCTTCACCCGGAAAGCCTCTTCTACCATTGGCGGCACGATTAGCATAAACGCTATCGTCAACGTCGCACCTACCACGACAAAAGCACTGAGAATCCCCAATATGCGATACTTCATGTGGAGACGATACTGAAAAAACCTGACCATAGGAAACAACAGGTAGGCAATCAGCCATGCCAAAAAGAAGGGCAACAAAACGCTACTCAAACGATGTAATAGCATCACGATGCCTGTCACCAAAACGACCAACATGAAACCTCTGATAAATGTATCAAACGTAATTTCCTTGTGCGCCATAAATACCGAAGTTTGTTTCTGAGTGCAAATTTACACATTAATTTTTATTCGTAGCACAAAATCTTTAAATTTAAGGTAGGTTCTATTAATTAATAGAACACACCTAAAAGGAGTTCATGGCATCCGAAAAATCAAAGTGGCAATGTGGAAAAAGGATTAGTAAAAAAAGTGTAATATACCGCAAAAAGTCAGGGCTTATTAATTTTGTTAAAGTTTTTGGAAGCTCTTCCTCCGCTTCGTTGTGAATGCGTTGATATTTACCGGGCAAAAAAAGTTCTCTCGCGCGCGTGCGCGAACCAGAAATTTTTATTTTCAGTTTTTTCCTCATTTCCTCATTCCACGAGCTGAAAGGCCGATGAATAAAGGCTTTGTGAGGTGTGAGGAAATTATGAGGAAATGAGTTAATATTTCTTAAAACACAATTCTAAGGCTCGAAAATCTTGATTTTTGGCCGAAAATTTAGTATCTTTGTGAGTGCAAAAATATGCTGAAGGATCAGAAGCCTCACCCGCAGATTAGAATACAACGACCCCATCAGGATTGACCACTACCTGAGTGTCGTCGGCTTCTATTGACCGTCGGCAGCTATTTGTGGTCCCTGAGGTGTCCGGAGGGCCTCCGGACACTTTGTCCCGATGGCCCGGACACTCTGTCCCAATGGCCCGGACACTTTGTCCCGATGCCTCGGACACACTATCCCGATGCCTCGGACACACTGTCCGAATAACCTGTTCAAAGTGTCCCGATACCTAAATTATTAATACCTGCTTTGCTGGTACCATAGCAGCGCATCGCATAGCCGGAGTCGTAAAAATACA
>CAMNOK010000001.1 GCA_946546825.1 uncultured bacterium | reverse complement strand
TCGTTGAGCTGAAAGAAAAGGGTTTCGCTGATGCGAAAGAATATGACTATGCTCCTGTTGATTTGGAGGATGCCATCGAGAACTACAAGCAGATTCTCGATATCACTGGCGACGTGGCTGCCAACATCATCGAACCAAACTCTGAGGCAGTTGACCTGGAAGGTCCGCACCTCGAGAACGGCCGCATGATCTACGCCTCGAAGACTTTCGAGAACCTTGATGCCACTCGCAAGGCCGGGCTCTATGGCGTCTCCATGCCTCGTCGCTACGGCGGACTAAACCTTCCAAACGCAGTATTCTCCATGCTCTCAGAGGTTATCTCGGCTGCCGATGCCGGTTTCCAGAATATTTGGAGTTTGCAGAGCTGTATCGACACACTCTATGAGTTTGGAAGCGAGGAGCAGCGTCAGAAGTTTATTCCCCGTGTGTGTGCGGGCGAAACCATGTCGATGGACCTCACTGAGCCCGATGCCGGTTCCGACCTGCAGCGCGTCATGCTGAAGGCTACCTTCGATGAGAAGGAAAACTGCTGGCGTCTGAATGGTGTGAAGCGTTTCATCACCAATGGTGACAGTGATATCCACCTTGTGCTGGCTCGTTCAGAGGAAGGAACGAAAGACGGTCGTGGTCTGTCGATGTTTATCTACGACAAGCGTGATGGCGGCGTGGATGTACGTCACATTGAGCACAAGCTCGGCATCCACGGCTCACCTACCTGCGAGCTGACCTATAAGAACGCGAAGGCTTACCTCTGTGGCGACCGCAAAATGGGTTTGATCAAGTATGTGATGGCCCTGATGAATGGAGCTCGCCTTGGCATTGCTGCTCAGTCAGTAGGTGTGGAGCAGGAGGCATACAACGAGGGTCTGGCATACGCCAAGGAGCGTGCTCAGTTCGGCGAGAAGATTATCAACTTCCCGGCCGTCTATGATATGCTGTCCCGCATGAAAGCCAAGCTGGATGCCGGTCGTTCGCTGCTCTACCAGACAGCCTGCTACGTTGACGTATATAAAGCATTGGAAGATATTGCTCGTGACCGTACACTCACTCCCGAGGAGCGTCAGGAGATGAAGAAATATCAGCGTTTGGCCGATGCCTTCACACCGCTTGCCAAGGGTATGAACTCAGAGTATGCCAATCAGAATGCCTACGATGCTATCAGCATACATGGTGGTTCTGGCTTCATCATGGAGTACAAGAGCCAGCGTTTGTTCCGCGATGCACGTATCTTCTCTATTTACGAGGGTACGACACAGTTGCAGGTGGTTGCTGCTATTCGCTATATCAGCAATGGCACCATGCTGCAGAATATCAAGGATATGTTGGAGAGCCTGGAGGTAAGCGATACGCTTGTCAGCTTGAAGGCTCGTGTAGAGAAGTTGTTGCCCGTCTATGAGGATGCCTTGAACCATGCTAAGGCTCTTGACAATCAGGATGCTTTTGACTTCCTGGCCCGTCGCCTGTATGACATGACAGCAGAACTGGTAATGTCGTTGCTCATCATTCGTGATGCAGCCAAGGCTCCAGAACTCTTCGAGAAGAGTGCTAATGTCTATGTCCGCATGACTGAGGAAGACGTTTGTGGAAAGGCTTCCTATATTAAGAACTTCACAGTAGAAGATCTTGATAGCTTCAAGGCTGCTGAGACTCCTGCTGAGGCGTAACAGGATATGATTATCACCCAATGGGGAAACCCATTGGGTGATTTATTGTATCTTGGTAAATGGTGGGGGGACGCCCCATGGAAAGATTTGTTATACCACAGCATAATGACTGTTGCGCTTAGGACTTATTGTGCATGAAGGTTGTCGTTGCCATAGACTCATACAAAGGATGCCTTACCTCCCAAGAAGCTGAAAGGGCTGCGGAAAAGGGCATTCGTAGGATATGTCCAGAATCCGATGTAGTAATGTTTCCTGTGAGCGACGGCGGTGAAGGCTGGTTGTCAGCGTGTCATGCCGTTCTTGGCGGACAACAGATTGCCGTAGAGGTATCTGACCCATTAGGGCGTCCTGTGACGGCCAACTTCCTGAAAAACGAAGATACGGCCGTGATAGAGATAGCACAGGCATCGGGGTTGATGTTGTTAAAGGCTGATGAACGTGACCCGCTCCATGCAACCAGTTACGGTACGGGACAGTTGGTTGCCGCTGCCATACGAAGTGGATGTCGTCGGCTACTGGTCGGCCTTGGGGGTAGTGCTGTGAGTGATGCCGGACAGGGCATGATCCACGCACTTGATGAAACCTTTAAAGCTGAAGGAGGACTTCAAGAGGTGGCACGCCGGTTGCATGTCGTTATTGCCTGTGATGTTGACAATCCTCTATGTGGGCCGCATGGTGCCGCCAGTGTGTTTGGTCCTCAGAAGGGTGCTACGCCGGAGATGGTCGTCGAGCTGGATCGCAGAGCTACGGATTTTGCGCGTCAGTCAGCTTGTAAGATGGGATATGACTGTTCGCTGCAACCTGGTGCCGGTGCTGCCGGAGGATTGGGGTATGCGTTCATGCAATTTATGCATGCGGAATGTAGGTCAGGTGTGGAACTGCTGCTCGACATGGCTGATTTTGACAGGCTTATAGAACGTGCCGACCTGGTGATAACGGGTGAGGGTGCTGCTGACCGCCAGACATTGATGGGCAAGTTGCCTATGGGCATTTTGGAACATGCGAAGGAACGGAACATCCCTGTGTGGCTCCTGGCCGGTAGGGTTTCGGATGAAGAGAAACTCAGAGAGGCAGGATTTGCTATCGTGAAAAGCATCAATCCGCCCGAGCAGAATACCAAGAAGGCCATGATTCCACAGGTGGCAAAAGAAAACATGAGCCGGACTGTCTGTAAGATGATTCGAAGCTCTATACATAATAATAAATAAACTATAAAAAAATGGAACAGAGTTTTATGTATGAACTGTTGGGATGGTGCGCTACTGTCGGATTGATTCTGGGCTATCTGCCTCAGGCTGTTGAAACGATAAAAACGCGCAATACCGATGGCATCGCACTGCCCACGTTTCTGATGATGGGGTTTGGAGGCTTTTGCTTCATGATGCAGGGCATACTGCATGAACCCGACACCTTGTGGGCACTTTTCCTCACAAATCTTGTGACTACAACCTGTAGCTGTATCGTATTTGGAATCAAGGTCTATAATGACTATTTCAAAAAGTAATTATTGTTAAAGGTGAGCCTGCTTTTGTGCAAGTTCACTTTTTTCTTTGTAATTTTGCAGCCGAAAAACTATTATTGATGTAAAAGTTTTCATGGAAAAAGAAAGAAGACGAGTAATTTTGTAATATATATTATAATAAAATAGGTATGAAAAAGAAGAGTTATTTGTTCCTTGTGGCCTTTGCCATGTTGTTGGTCTCCTGTGGAGGCAGCGGTGAACGCCCGAGTTTTGGCGATAATGAGTTTCCGGTGAATACCGTCGGTTCTCAGTCGGCAGCCATGCAGACAACCTATCCTGCTACCATCAAGGGTATTCAGGACGTGGAGATTCGTCCGAAGGTTTCAGGCTTTATCACACAGGTGTGTGTGAAGGAAGGTCAAAGTGTTGGCGTTGGCCAGTTGTTGTTTGTTATCGATAATGCCACCTATCAGGCCAGTGTGCGTCAGGCAAAAGCAGCTGTGAACACAGCTACGGCACAGTTGAATACAGCCAAGCTGACTTATGAAAATAACAAACAGCTGTTTGAGAAAAACATCATCGGTCAGTATGAGCTCTCTACAGCTGAAAATGCCTATCATACCGCTCAGGCAGCCTTGGCACAGTCTCAGGCCATGCTGGCATCTGCTCAGGAGACGCTGAGCTTCTGCTATGTAAAGAGCCCCGCAGCCGGTGTTGTCGGATCGCTTCCTTTCAAGGTGGGAGCTCTGGTAAGTGCTTCCAGTGAGAAACCGCTGACCACCGTCTCCGACATCAGTTCCATGGAAGTTTATTTCTCGATGACAGAGAAGGATATCCTGGAAATGACCAAGGCCAGTGGCTCTCCGCAGGCAGCCATCGCTTCAATGCCAGATGTGAAGTTGCAGTTGGCCGACGCATCTATCTATAATCATCCCGGTAAGGTGACAAAGATGAGCGGTGTCATAGACCCCGCTACAGGTTCAGTGCAGATGATAGCTGTCTTCCAGAATCCCGAGAAACTTCTGAAGAGTGGAGGCTCGGGCTCTATCGTAGTACCCCATGAGGCCCAAAATTCCGTGATTATCCCTCAAAGTTGTGTGTCAGAGGTTCAGAACAAGAAGTTTGTCTATACCGTTGGCAAGGACAACAAGGTGAAATACACAGAGATCAAGGTCTCTCCACAAAACGATGGTGTCAACTATATTGTTACAGAGGGCCTGCAGGTTGGCGACCGCTATGTGACCAACGGCATCACCAAGCTCTCCGACGGTATGGAGATTGTTCCTATCACGCCAGCGAAATACCAGAAGAAGATTGCCGACCAGGCAAAAGCCATGACGGCTGGCGATATTGTTGGTGCAATGAAAAAATAAACATTAGAAAACGTAAATTGTCAAATAAAAAATCAGTATGACTTTTACAACCTTTATCAAGCGCCCAGTGCTTTCGACGGTGATTTCCATCGTAATCGTGTTGCTGGGCTTCATCGGGTTGGCCACACTGCCTATTGAGCAGTATCCCGACATTGCCCCTCCTACGGTGGTGGTTTGGACCCAATATCCAGGTGCTGATGCTGAGACGGTGAAGAACTCTGTCATTGCACCCCTTGAGGAAAGCATCAATGGTGTGGAGGGCATGGACTACATGACCTCTACAGCATCTACTGGTTCGGCGCAGATACAGATTCTGTTCCGTCAAGGTGCCAATGCCGATATGTGTGCCGTCAATGTACAGAACCGAGTTAGCCAGGCACAAGCTCTGTTACCTGCCGAAGTAACTCGCGTCGGTGTGACGGTCATGAAGCGTCAGACCTCTCAGGTCATCATGTACTCGCTGACATCCGATGGCCGATACGACGATGAGTTTCTGACCAACTACGCCAATATCAATATTATACCGGCTCTGAAGCGTATTGAAGGTGTCGGTGATGTGCAGAGTCCGGGTCTGAAGACCTACTCTATGCGTATCTGGCTGAAGCCCGAGGTGATGAAACAATACAACCTGATGCCTTCTGACATTAGCAACGCTTTGGCTGAACAAAACATTGAGGCTGCTCCTGGTACGTTTGGTGAGCAAGCAGAGGTGGCCTATGAATATGCTATGCGCTACACCGGACGTCTGAAGACACCAGAGGAATTCGGCAACATTGTCATCTCCAGTGATGCTAACGGCCAGACCCTGAAGCTCAAGGATGTAGCCAAGATAGAGCTGGGTGGACAGCAATATACTGTCTCGATGAAAAACAACAACGTTCCTTCGGTGATGGGTATGGTACAGCAGATTGCCGGTTCCAATGCCAATGACATTGCCAAGAATGTGAAAAAAGAACTTGAGGAGCAGGCCAAGTCGTTCCCTCCGGGCATGTTTTACAAAATCAACTATGATGTAACGGAGTTCCTCTATGCTTCTATCGAAGAAGTCGTCTTCACGCTCATCATGACGCTTGTTCTCGTGTTCATCGTGGTATATATCTTCTTGCAGGACTTCCGCTCAACGCTCATCCCGTTGATTGCTGTCCCTGTGTCGTTGATTGGTACCTTCTTCTTCCTGGAGGTCTTTGGCTTCTCCATCAACCTGCTGGTGCTTTCGGCCTTGCTGTTGGCCATCGCCATTGTAGTCGATGATGCCATTGTGGTTGTAGAGGCAGTGCATGCCAAGCTCGATCAGGGATACAAGAGTTCGCTGACAGCGTCTATCGATGCCATGAATGAGATATCTGGAGCTATTATCTCCATTACGCTGGTGATGGCATCAGTGTTCATTCCTGTATCTTTCATTGGTGGAACGAGCGGAACCTTCTATCGTGAGTTCGGTGTGACAATGGCTGTGTCGATTTTCATATCGGCTCTGAACGCTTTAACACTTTCGCCGGCCCTATGTGCTATCTTCCTGAAACCGCACGATAAGGATGGACATGAGCGCAAGATGTCGCGCATAGACCGTTTCCATGCTTCTTTCAATACGGCTTATGAGTCGGTGCTCGGCAAATATAAGGGCATTGTAGAAAAACTTGTCCATCGTCCGATTACCGTTATCGCAACCGTGCTGATAGGTGTTGTTGTGCTGGGTGTGACCATGTCAACGACCAAGACAGGCCTGGTGCCTGATGAGGATACTGGTACCATCTTCTGTACCATCTCCATGCCCCCCGCAACCTCTGTGGCCCGTACCAAGCAGATTATCTCTCAGGTGGACTCCATACTTGGAGCTGATCCGGCTATCCTGAGCCGTGAGCAGATTCAGGGTTACAACTTTATTGCAGGTTCCGGTTCCGACCAAGCCACGTTTATCATCAAGTTGAAACCCTTCTCTGAGCGTCAGAAAGGGTTCTTCTGGAAACTTTCCGGTTTGTGGCAGGGTGACGGAATATACCGTTTCTTCCTGAATCCCTATGAGTCAACGGGTGTGCTGGCACAGATCTACATGAAGACTGCCCACATCAAGGATGCCCAGATATTGGCCTTTGCACCGCCTATGATTCCCGGCTTCTCTGCCAACAATGGTGTTTCCATTGTGATGCAGGACCGTACAGGTGGTGACTTGACAAAGTTCTACGATATAGTGAAAGCCTATCTGGCAGAACTAAACAAGCGCCCGGAGATACAAATGGCTATGACCTCCTATAACCCGAACTATCCGCAATATATGATTAATGTGGATGTGGCGAAGTGTAAGCAGGCAGGCATTACGCCCAATCTGGTGCTTACAACGTTGCAGGGTTACTATGGTGGACTCTATGCTTCCAACTTCAATGCTTATGGCAAGCTGTACCGTGTGATGATACAGGGACTGCCGGAGACCCGGATGACACCCGAGTCGCTGAACAGCGTCTATGTGCGTACACCTGGCGGTATGTCTCCAGTGAAGGAGTTCTGTAACATGGAACGCGTCTATGGACCATCCAATATCAACCGCTTCAACCTCTTTACAGCCATTAATGTCACGGCAACTGTGGCCGACGGCTATTCTACGGGTGAAGCAATTAAGGCCGTTCAGGAAGTGGCTGCCGACTATCTGCCCGAAGGTTATACCTACGACTATTCTGGTCTGACTCGTTCTGAGGCTCATTCGAGCAACTCAACAGCCCTCATCTTCGTGCTGTGTATCGTCTTTATCTACTTGATTCTGTCGGCACAGTATGAGAGCTATATCCTGCCGCTGGCCGTTGTTCTCTCTGTACCTTTCGGACTGGCAGGAGCCTTCCTCTTTACACAGCTCTTCGGCCACTCTAATGACATCTACATGCAGATCTCTCTGATTATGTTGATTGGTCTGTTGGCCAAGAATGCCATTCTGATTGTTCAGTTCGCACTGGAGCGTCGCGAGCTTGGTATGGCCATCTCCTGGTCGGCAGTGCTGGGTGCCGCCGCCCGTCTGCGTCCTATTCTGATGACATCGCTTGCCATGGTCATCGGCCTGTTGCCGATGATGTTCGCCTCCGGTGTAGGTAAGAATGGTAACCAGACGCTGGGAGCCGCAGCTGTGGGAGGTATGATGATAGGTACCTTGCTGCAGGTTCTCATAGTGCCGGCCCTGTTTGTCATCTTCCAGAGTTTGCAGGAGAAGATTCGTCCGATGGTGTTCAACGACGAGATGAATGAAGAGGCAGCCGCTGAACTTCAGCAGTATGCACATGGTAAACCTGAAGAATATGATTTGGAGGAATAAAATATGAAAAGACTGAATATATTATGGATGGGCCTTGCGCTGGTTGTGATGACCGGCTGCAAGAGCCTCTATGGAAAATATGAACGTCCGCAGGTGCAGACCGACGGCATCATGCGCGATGCAGCGCTTGCTGACACTACCGCAGATGAGACCTTTGGTAACCTGCCGTGGCGCGCGGTGTTCACGGACCCGCAGCTACAGAAACATATTGAGACGGCCTTGGAGAATAATCCAGACCTGCTCAATGCTGTTCTGAACGTGAAGATGGCTGAGGCACAGCTGATGGCATCAAAGCTGGCCTTCCTGCCCCAGTTTACTTTTACCCCACAGGGAACTATTGCCTCATGGGACGGACAGAAGGCCACAAAGACCTACCAGTTGCCCGTTTCTGCTTCATGGACCATCGACCTTTTTGGCAACCTGCTCTCCCAGAAGCGTGCCGCTCAGGTGTCGCTGTTGGCAGTGAAGGACTACCAGGTGGCTGCTCAGGCAGGAGTTATCTCTGGCGTTGCCAATATGTATTACACCCTGCTGATGCTTGATAAGCAGCTGGAGGTGGTCACCAATATGGAACAACTCACCAAGGATACTTGGGAAACCATGCAGATGCTGAAGCAGACGCGCGTGGGCTATCGCTCTACAGCCGTACAAAGTGCAGAGGCAAACTACTATTCGGTGCAGGCGCAGCGCATTGATATGCAACGCCAAATTCGTGAAGTAGAGAATTCCTTGTCTCTGCTTCTTGGACAGCCGGCTCAGACCATTGCCCGCGGGAAGCTCGACGAGCAGGTGCTACCGTCGGAGTTTGCCATGGGGGTAGGCATCCAGCTGTTGGCCAACCGTGCTGACGTCCATGCTGCAGAGATGCAGCTGGCCCAATGCTTCTATGGCATTCAGACGGCACGAAGCCGCTTCTATCCGCAGCTCACGATTTCCCCCTCGGGCATCTTTACCAATAGCAGCGGAGCCGGTATCGTCAATCCAGGCAAATGGCTTCTCTCGGCAGTAGGTAGCATGGTACAGCCCATCTTCATGAAGGGCCAGCTCGTGGCAGGTCTGAAAGTAGCGCAGGCACAATATGAGCAAGCTTACAATACTTGGCAGAACAAGGTTCTTACAGCAGGCAGTGAAGTGTCAAACGCCCTCGTTCAGTATAACTCTTCGGAGGAAAAGAGCCGTATAGAAGCATCACAGATTAAAGTGTTGGAGCAAAACGTGAAGGATACCAAAGAACTCTTCACCGGCGCTGGCAACAGCACTTATCTGGAAGTCATACAAGCCCAGAGCAGCCTGCTCAATGCCCAGATTTCCAAGATTACGGATGACTTTAACAAGATGCAGGCCGTGGTAAGTCTTTATCAGGCACTTGGAGGCGGCGGAAAGTAGTCATCTTATACTTTTCAGACATTATAACAGAATCATTAAAAATACCAACTGTCTTTTAATAGTTAATATGTATGGCAAGTGATATTTCCCCAAAAGCCGAAATAAGCCCGAAAGCGAAAATCGGCCAGAACTGCAAGATATTCCCGTTTGTCTATATTGAGGACGATGTCGTCATTGGTGACAACTGCATTATTTTTCCATTTGTGAGCATACTCAACGGCACACGCATGGGTAACAATAATAAGGTGCATCAGGGAGCTGTATTGGCAGCTTTGCCACAAGATTTCAATTTCCGTGGCGAGAAGAGTGAACTGATCATCGGCAACTACAACATTATCCGTGAAAATGTAGTCCTCAACCGAGCTACCCATACGGGAGGCCAGACTGTCATAGGCAATCACAACTTCCTGATGGAGGGCGCTCATATCTCTCATGATACCAAGGTGGGAGATCACTGCGTCTTCGGCTATGGTACAAAGATTGCCGGTGACTGCGAGGTGGGCAACGGTGTGATATTCTCTACCTCTGCCATAGCCAACGCCAAAACGCGTGTTGGTGAAGGTGCTATGATTCAGGCTGGTACGACCTTCTCTAAGGATGTGCCACCCTACATCGTGGTAGGAGGTAATCCAGTGGGCTACCAGGGACCCAATAAGACCATGATGACGGCCTACGGCATTGAAGAAAAAGTGCAGAAACATATTGCAAATGCCTACCGACTGGTCTTCAACGGCCAGAACAGCGTCTTCGATGCTGTCCTTCAGATCAAAGAACAGGTGCCCGACAGCCCTGAGATTCAGAACATCATACGCTTTGTCGAAGCTACCAAGCTTGGCATCGTGGGCAAAACAACATTCTGATTCTGGACAGAAAGTAAAAAGTCAGGACATCAGAAAATCGCGAAATAGAATTTACAACGGTCCAAAGTCATATCTTTTTCCTTGAGGCTTCAGGCCTCGCTGAGACATTTTTCAGAAGTGATGAAATGGAAAAAGGTATGTCTTTGGGCTTTTCTTGTTTTCCAGAAGAAGAATTTCTGATTTGTAAAGGAAGGTAGTTGGACACCAAACTCAATCCTTTTGGCCCTTAAAGTGGAACAGTTCTGCTTCTAAACCACGCTGACAGGGGGCATTTTTTGGACATCAGTAGCTGGCGGTGCAAGCAATGCCCGCATTGATGACGCGGTCGCGTATGGCATCCAGTTCTTGGCGACTTGCTTTGCGAAGTGAGTTGTCGGGTGTTTCACGGTCAATGGTATAGATCATCACCTGGCTGGGCGCAATCTCCTGAACGACCTTCAACCAAGGCCCGACATACGCTTCCGTCGTGTTGTCGAGAGCGGCGTGACAAGCCGCCTCCGACTGTTGGACCACACCTTTCAGAAACATGGTCTGGATGATGACATGACCGTTGAAGCGTTTCAGGTTGTCAACAACATCCTTGACACAGTATTTCCCGGTGGGCCGATCGACTTTGCGGATGAAGTCTTCGTTGACAGTGTCCAGCTTCTGGATGTTGTTGTCCACCCGCAAGAGTGCCTCATAGACGGCCGGACGGTGCAACATGGTGGCATTGCTCAACACGGAGACCTTTGCCTTGGGACAATACTGGTTGCGCAGACGGATGGTGTCATCAATGATTTCTGCGAAATGAGGATGAGCCGTCGGCTCACCATTTCCGGCAAAGGTCAAGACGTCGGGCACAACACCCTCGGTAATCATTTCCTTTAACTTCTGCTCCAAGGCAGCAGCCGTTTCTTCCCGGGTGGGCCGGGGCAGGGTAGGACGGAAGTCCTTGTTGAAACCACATTCGCAATAGATGCAGTCAAAAGTGCACACTTTTCCGTCTCTGGGCATGAGGTTGATGCCCAGAGAAATGCCGAGCCGCCTGCTATGTACCGGCCCGAAGATGGGAGATGGATAAATAACCGTACTCATTCTAAATGTCGCTAATGGTGCAAAGATACAACTAATTTTCTTATCATAAAAATTTTTACCATAAAAGCAACTTATCTGTTGTATAACTACCTTTTTAACCTCAGAAACTAAGGTAAATAGATTTTGTCAAAGAAGAATCACTTTGATGATGACTCCTTTGTTAAATAAACATAAATGGTAGGAGGAATATTTTGCAGAGAACTTCAGAGTCGCCGATTCTTTGTATCTTTGCAGCTAAATTTGGTATGATATACCCTTTTTGAAATGAAGAAAAGACGCAGATCCCCCCGTAAGCATCACGGCTTGCAGGCTGTGACGATGTGTATCAGCACAGCCATGGTGCTTGTTTTGTTGGGCTTAGTGGTGTTTTCCGTACTCACCAGTCGTAACCTGTCATCCTATATGAAGGAGAACCTGACAGTGACGATGATGCTGGAGAGCGATATGACCAATCCCGAGGCAGTCCAGTTGTGCCGAAAGTTGAAGGCACGCCCTTATATCCGCCGCATGCAGTATGTTAGCAAGGAGCAAGCATTGAGAGAAGGAATCAAGGACTTGGGTGCTGACCCAACCGAGTTCGTTGGAAGCAATCCTTTCCTTTCCTCGATAGACTTGACGCTCTATGCAGATTATGCCAACAGCGATTCGCTCCGTTGGATCAGTAAGGAGCTGAAGGCCTTTCCCAAAGTCAGTGAGGTTAGCTATCAGAAAGACCTGATGGATGAGGTGAACCAAAACTTGGCGAAGATCAGCATAGGCTTATTGGTGTTGGCGGTTCTGCTGACCATCGTTTCCTTCTCACTAATCAATAATACTGTGCGGCTGGGCATCTATGCGCATCGCTTCTCTATACACACCATGAAACTGGTGGGAGCCTCTTGGGGCTTTATTCGTCGCCCGTTCATCCGCAATGCCCTTGTATTAGGTCTGTTGGCAGCGTTCCTGGCTTCGGCAGCCTTGGCAGGTTTCGTGTATGGCCTGTATGTGTATGAGCCACAGGTGTTGACAGTACTCACATGGGAGATGCTGGCCATCACGGGAGGCTCCGTTTTCGCCTTCGGCATCATCATTACCACTTTCTGCACTTGTATCTCTGTCAACCATTTCCTTCACATGAAGGCCGGCGACCTGTATAAAATTTAAGGTTTTGACGAACGGAAATACTGAAAGAAAAAATTAACAAACAGTTTATTATATACTATTCACAATTCATGATGGATAAAAAGAACTTAGCATTCGGAAAGCTCAACTTCATATTGTTGGCTGCAAGCATGTTGATAGTCATCCTCGGTTTCATTCTGATGAGCGGTGGCGAGTCAACGGATACTAACTATGATCCAGAGATATTCAACGCCATGCGTATCAAGGTTGCCCCGGTGATATGTTTTGTGGGATTTGTATCCATGATCTATGCTATTGTCCGCAAACCCAAAAACGATTAACAGATGGATTGGATCGAAACCGTTATCATTGCTGTCGTTGAGGGACTGACAGAATTCTTGCCTGTGTCATCAACGGGCCATATGATTATCACCCAGAATCTGCTGGGACTAACCCCCGAAAGCATGACTGACGCCGATAAGGCTTTTGTCCATGCCTTCACCTTTATCATCCAGTTTGGTGCCATCCTCTCGGTGGTATGTCTTTACTGGAAACGCTTCTTCCAGTTTGACAACACGCCGGCACCAGCCGGTAGCGGACTATTAGGAACACTCCGTCACAAGTTCTATTTCTACTGGTTGCTTGTCGTTGGTGTCCTGCCGGCTGTTGTTATTGGACTGGTAGCAAAGAAATCGGGCCTCCTCGACTGGTTGCTCGACAGTGTGGAAGTCGTGGCTGTGATGTTAGTGTTGGGTGGCGTGTTCATGTTGTTCTGTGACAAGTTGTTCAACAAAGGCAGCGACGAGACCCGTGTCAACGAGAAACGGGCATTCAACATAGGCCTTTATCAGTGTATATCAGTCATTCCGGGAGTATCACGTTCTATGGCAACGATTGTAGGAGGTATGACACAAGGTCTTTCCCGCAAGCGTGCCGCAGAGTTTTCGTTCTTCCTTGCAGTACCAACGATGGCCGGTGCTACATTGCTCGACCTGCTCGACTTGCTCAAAGAGGATACCGCTTGGGCCACCAGTCATAACATCACGATGCTACTGCTCGGCTGTGTCGTAGCCTTTGTCGTGGCACTGCTCGCTATGAAGTGGTTTGTATCATTTCTGACGAAATATGGCTTCAAGGCTTTCGGCATCTATCGCATTATAGTTGGCGGTATTATCATAGCCATGCTGCTGACGGGTCATTCACTTGCAATGGTTGACTAAATGAACTTTCAGGAAGGAACTATATTTGCCATAGACAAGCCTTATCGCATCTCCAGCTTCGGAGCACTGGCTCATGTGCGATATCTTATATCCAAGAAGATAGGTGTTAAACGGGTGAAGATAGGTCATGCCGGTACACTCGACCCATTGGCAACGGGAGTGCTGATCCTGTGTACTGGTCGTTGCACCAAGCAGATAGAACAACTTCAGACCCATACCAAAGAATATACAGCCACATTGCAACTCGGGGCAACAACGCCCAGCTTCGACTTGGAGCATCCAATCGATCAGAACTATCCTACAGCACATATTACGAAAGAACTCATTGAAGAAAAACTTCGGTGCTTTGAAGGCGACATCATGCAGGTGCCACCGGTCTTTTCGGCTTGTATGGTCGATGGAAAGCGTGCTTACGACATGGCCCGTCGCGGTGATGAGGTGCAGTTGAAAGCCAAGCCTATACACATTGATAAAATAGAGCTCACAGATTTTTCGCCAGAGACCATGCAGATGACCATCAGGGTCGTCTGTGGTAAAGGCACTTACATTCGCTCATTGGCCCGCGATATAGGAGAAGCCCTTGGCAGTGGCGCTCACCTCACAGCCCTGCGCCGTACACGAGTAGGCGATTACCGGGTGGAAGACAGCATCTCGTATGACCACTTCCGTGAGTGGTTGGACAGTATGGATGTCAAGCGGATATAAGTTCAGGGGAATCGTAAGCCTCATAAGTAAAACATAATCCCAAAATATGAAACTATCACAATTCAAGTTCAAGTTGCCCGAAGAGTTGGTTGCGCTCTATCCGCAGAGTCTCTATCGTGAGTTTGAAAACGAGGATGGCACCAAGGAAACCGTCCGTTTTACCCGTCGTGATGAGTGTCGGCTCATGGTGTTGCATAAAAAGTCGCAGACCATTGAGATGTTCAAAAAAGATGCTGAAGGCAACCCCATTGAAGGCGAGTATTTGGACTTCCGTTCCGTCTTAGACTACTTCGATGAGGGTGACACCTTTATTTTCAATGACACCAAGGTGTTTCCAGCCCGGCTCTATGGTACGAAAGAGAAGACCGATGCGAAAATAGAGGTGTTCCTGTTGCGTGAACTCAATCAGGAAATGCGACTCTGGGATGTGCTTGTGGAGCCGGCTCGAAAGATTCGTATCGGTAACAAACTCTTTTTTGATGAGAGTGGGTCGATGGTGGCTGAGGTCATTGACAATACCACAAGTCGGGGACGCACGCTACGCTTCCTCTACGATTGTCCCCATGAGGAGTTCAAGCGTGAGCTCTTCGCTTTAGGAGAGGCCCCGTTGCCACGCTATATTGTCGATCGTAGAGAGAATCCTCATGCTGACGAACAGGATCTGGAGGACTTCCAATGTATCTTTGCAAAGAATGAAGGTGCCGTCACCGCACCTTCTTCAGGACTCCACTTTAGTCGCGAATTGTTGAAACGCATGGAGATAAAAGGCTTTAACTTTGCCTATGTCACCCTTCATTGTGGCTTGGGAAGCTTCCATTCCATCGAAGTGGAGGACCTTACTAAACATAAGATGGATTCTGAGCAAATGTTCATTAGTAAAGAGGCTTGTGAGATTGTCAACAACACAAAGCGTTCCGGACATCGGGTATGTGCGGTGGGAGCCAGCGTCGTGAAGGCAACAGAGTCTGCAGTAGGAACCGACGGTATGCTGAAGGAGTTTGAAGGATGGACCAACAAGTTCATCTTCCCCCCATACGACTTTGGTCTTGCTGACTCCATGATCGTCAACTTCTATCACCCGCTTTCCATCTTACTGATGGAGACGGCCGCCTTTGGTGGCTATGACTTGGTGATGGAAGCCTACAACCTTGCCGTGAACCACCAGTATAAGTTTGGCTGCTATGGTGATGCCATGCTGATTGTTAATGACTAATTGAGATGCATAGTGTCTTTCTGGGACTCGGTAGCAACCTTGGAGACCGGCAGCAGCAGGTGCTAAAGGCAATGGAGAAAATTGAACAGCTGGTGGGTAGAGTCGTGGCCCGCTCATCGCTCTATGAAACAGAGCCATGGGGCTTTCTGTCAACCAATCGCTTTGTCAATGCTGTCATAAAAGTTCAGACTTCGCTGTCGCCTCGTGAGCTCTTGTCAGTGACGCAGCAAATAGAGCGTGCCATGGGAAGAAAGGAAAAAAGTCTGGGCCACCAATATGCCGACAGACCTATTGATATTGATATCCTGCTCTATGACGACCTGCTGGTGGATGAGCCCGATCTGAAGATACCGCATCCGTTGATGCAGGAGCGTGACTTTGTCATGCGGCCGCTCAACGAAATAATGAATAATGATAACTACTAAACAATCTAAGTATATGAAGAAAATTTTATATTTTGTCCTGATGTCGGCCTTGATGATGGTTGCTTGCGGACAGAAAAATATGCAAGAAAAAGGACCCGGAGACACGATACGTCATATTGTTGTGAAGTCGATGTCGCACCAGGTGGATTCTATGTCGGTAGAACTCTATAAGGAGGGTGCAGTCATGCTTTATGGAGACGGACGCCTTGCCAATGGTACCACTGCCGACACGATACGCTTGGCGGTAGAGCTGTTTCGGAAGTCCATTGCTGCAGACTCTGGACAAGTGCTGGCCTATAACACCCTGGTGCAGGCTTATCATGCTCTCGGACAGGACCAGGAAGCCTTGTCAACCCTTGCAGAGATGGAACATCGTTTTGCAGATTATCCCGATGTCTATATGCTTCACGCCTTCTTACTGGATGTCATGAAGCAACCCGATGAGGCAGAGAAATATTATCGATGTGCCATTGCCAAGTGGGACAGCCTCCTGGCTACAGGTGGCATTGATGTGAGTATGGTGGCCAATCGCGCATTGGCTGTCAGTATGGTTGACGGACAGAAGAAGTTTGTCAGCGAACTGATTTCTGCTATACGTTCTAATCAATACAATGTGACAGAACGTGAAATGTTGGAAAAGTTGGTGAGTGCGTCCCGTGAACCATATAGCCGATACGACTTGGCTCGTGTCACCATTCAGGGAGGACTGAAGAAGGTGAAGTAACAAAAAAATCCCCAGAGTGCTGCTCCGGGGATTATTTTTTTGTGATTCGAGAATCAACTTATCGACGCAGGCCAAGAGCCTTGATAAGATTACGATAACGCTCGATGTCGCGCTCCTTCAGATAGCTGAGAAGCTTGCGACGCTTACCAACGAGCATGGTCAGAGAACGGGCGGTGTTGTTGTCCTTGTGGTTCTTTTTCAAGTGCTCGGTAAGGTGCTTGATACGATAAGAGAACAGGGCTACCTGGCTTTCAACAGAACCGGTGTCCTGAGCGCCGTTCTTGCCATACTGGGCAAAGATCTCGGCCTTCTTTTCTTTGTTTAAGTACATGTTTGTTTGTTTTGATGAATGTTGTGCAATTACATCCTGCCAGCGCCGGCCGCCTTCATCAGAGCGCACCACATTGACAAAATGCATCGGGTTTTCCGAATTTGCGGGTGCAAAGGTACTATAAATATTTGATAAATAAAAAATTAGAAACAAAAAATTACGCTGTTTACTGTATTTTTTGTAATTTTGCAGCCGATTTACGCAAAACAACTTATGCAAGACATTAGGAATATAGCCATCATTGCCCATGTGGACCATGGTAAGACAACGCTCGTGGACAAGATGATGCTTGCCGGAAAACTTTTCCGCGAAGGACAGGATAACAGTAGCCAAGTGCTTGATGCCAATGATTTGGAACGTGAACGAGGCATCACCATTCTTTCTAAAAATGTTTCTATCAATTGGAAAGGAACGAAAATTAATATTATCGACACTCCGGGACACGCCGATTTTGGCGGAGAAGTGGAGCGCGTGCTTAACATGGCTGACGGCTGTCTGCTGCTGGTGGATGCCTTTGAAGGCCCCATGCCTCAAACACGTTTCGTCTTGCAGAAAGCTTTGCAGATAGGACTTAAACCCATTGTAGTGGTGAACAAGGTCGATAAGCCCAACTGCCGGCCGGAGGAGGTCTATGAGATGGTCTTCGACCTGATGTTCTCACTCAATGCTACTGAAGACCAGCTGGACTTCCCTGTAGTCTATGGCTCTGCCAAGCAAGGCTGGATGGGAGAGGATTATAATGCTCCGACCGATAACATAGACTATCTGTTGGATAAAATTGTCGAAGTGATCCCTGCCCCCCAGCAGTTGCGTGGTATCCCGCAAATGTTGATTACATCTTTGGATTACTCTAACTATACAGGACGTATTGCTGTGGGACGTGTACATCGTGGCACACTCACCGATGGCATGGCCGTCACTGTTTGTCACCGTGATGGAACCCAGGAACGCATGCGCATCAAGGAACTCCATACTTTTGAAGGTATGGTGCATGTAAAGACCGACCATGTGGATTCGGGAGACATCTGTGCCGTCATCGGTCTCGACAACTTCGAAATCGGCGATACCATCAGCGATCCGGAAATGCCTGAGGCCCTGCCTCCCATTGCTATTGACGAGCCTACAATGTCGATGCTCTTCACCATCAATGATTCCCCGTTCTTTGGTAAGGAAGGAAAATATTGCACCTCCCGACATATCAACGATCGCCTACAGAACGAATTGGAGAAAAACCTCGCCTTACGGGTAGAGCCTTTTGAGGATGCCACTGATAAGTGGATTGTTTCCGGACGTGGCGTGCTCCACCTCAGTGTGCTCATTGAGACCATGCGGCGTGAAGGCTACGAACTACAGGTCGGACAACCCCAGGTCATCTATAAGGAAATTGACGGACAGAAGTGTGAGCCCATAGAGGAGCTGACCATCAACGTGCCTGAAGAGTTCTCCTCAAAGATGATTGATATGGTGACTCGTCGTAAGGGCGAGATGACGAGCATGGAGACACAAGGCGACCGGGTGAACATAGAGTTTGACATGCCTTCTCGAGGTATCATCGGATTGCGTACGAATGTGTTGACGGCTTCTCAGGGAGAGGCCATCATGGCTCACCGTTTTAAAGAGTACCAACCCTATAAGGGTGATATCGAACGCCGGGTCAACGGTTCGATGATTGCCATGGAAACCGGAACGGCTTTTGCGTATAGTATAGACAAATTGCAGGATCGTGGAAAGTTCTTCATTGATCCGGGTGAGGAGGTCTATGGCGGAGAAGTCGTTGGTGAGCATGTTCACGACAACGACCTCGTCGTCAATGTCACCAAGGCTAAGCAACTTACTAATGTCCGTGCATCCGGTACAGATGAAAAGGCTCGTATTATTCCCAAGACTGTCATGTCATTGGAGGAATGTTTGGAATATATAAAAGGCGACGAACTGGTTGAGGTAACACCAAAGTCTATTCGTATGCGAAAGGTGATTCTTGATCATTTGGAGCGGAAGCGTGCCAATAAGGAATAAACAGAAATCCCCCGTCAGCCAGACGGGGGATTTCTGTTTCTATGCGTCTGCAAAGATACGCCCGTCATCAAGGGTGACTTTGAGCTTGGTATATTCGCTGTGAAAATCGTTCTGCAACCGGTCAAGATAGCGTGCGCTCTCCCATTTACACATGGGAAGATCGTGAAGCAGATAGTTGCCACATGTCTGAGGTTCTGTGGCAGGCACCTGACCCTGGGTTAGAATCCACTGAAGACATTCTATGGTCAGTCGGCGCATATCTTCAACACTATAGCAGCCGGTCATGATGATATACATGCCGGTAAGACATCCCATTGGACCTACATAGACCACATCGTCCTTCGCTTCACTATTGCGGAACCAGGTGGCCATCAAGTGTTCCAAACTGTGCATGGCAGCAGGAGACACGGCAGGTTCTTTGTTGGGTTCTGTGATGCGTAAGTCAAAAGTAGTGAAGCCCTTGTCTTCGCGAGAAACATAGATGCCGGGCTTCAAATGAGTATGATCGATGGTGAAACTCTGTATGACTTCCATGTTTATAAGCTTTCAACAAATGTTTTTGTGACTTGGAAAGAGTTCTCGGCGATGGTGTTCCAAAAGTCGTGGTACATGGATGCATCCGTGTCACGAAGAGGAATGTCGCTAACTACGCGGAAGGAAATGAAAGGCACATTGTGGAGATAGCACGTCTGTGCGATGGCGGCAGACTCCATGTCGATGGCCTTTGCTTCAGGGAAATGACGAACAATTTCCATAGCCTTGTCTTTGGAATCCACAAACCAGTCGCCCGTGACAATCAGACCAGGATGAATGGCAGGAGTTCCTATATGACTGGAAAGCTGGGATGCTTTTTCCAATAATACCGGATCAGCCTGAAAACGTGCCGGTAAACCTTGAACCTGACCGAAGATGGTCTTGTCATCAATAGCGGTACCGCAATAAACGTCGTGGTAGCAGAGTTCGCTACTCACTACTACATCCATTACGTTCACGTCGTCTCCATTACCACCGGCACATCCGCTGGAGATAATGCAGTCGGGATGGAACTCGTTGATCATTTTCTGCGCACCAAGTGCTGCATTAACTTTCCCAATACCACATTTATTGACAATGATGTGGCTGCTTTCCTTTCCAAAAACATGGCGAAGCTGTTCCAGCTCCTTGTCCATGGCGACGATAATTCCTATTTTCATGGTGCAAAGGTACGAATAATTCTTAATTGTTGAGTATTATTCGTGATATTTTATTATCTTTGCAGCAAATATAATTGAATCTATCAGGTTATGGAATTTTTGAAGAAATATCTGCTGGACCTGGCGGCTGTCGTGTTGTTTGCCGCCATCGCTTTTGCTTATTTCATGCCAGCAGATCTGGAAGGTCGTATTTTGTATCGTCACGACTCTTCTGCTGGTCGCGGTGCAGGCCGAGAGGCAACGGAGTATTATCAGCAGACTGGAGAGCGCACTCGTTGGTCGAACTCCACTTTTAGTGGCATGCCAAACTATCAGACTGCTCCGTCATATAAAAGCACGGAGGTGTTGGCGAGGGTTTCCGATGCCTATCATCTGTGGTTGCCGGAGAATGTGTGGTATGTCTTTGCCTACTTGTTAGGATTCTATATCCTGCTGCGTGCTTTCGACTTTCGGAGAGAACTGGCAGTTCTGGGTTCAGTCATTTGGGCTTTTTCCAGCTATTTCTTCATCATCATTGCAGCTGGACACATCTGGAAAGTCATTGCCTTGGCTTATCTGCCACCCATGATAGCCGGTATCGTATTGGCCTACCGGGGCAAATATCTCTGGGGATTCATCGTCACATCTTTGTTTGCTGCCATGGAAGTGAATGCCAACCATGTGCAAATGACCTACTATTATCTGTTCATCATCTTTTTTATGGTGCTGGCCTTTTTGGCTCAGGCAATAAAAGAGAAGCAACTGTCTCGTTTTCTGAAGGCAACGGGCATCTGTCTGGCCGGTGGGCTGATAGGTGTCAGTTTGAATCTGTCAAATCTGTATCACACCTGGCAGTACACACAGGAATCTATGCGCGGCAAGAGCGAGTTGGTAAAACAGAATGCCGCTAACCAGACCGACAGCGGACTGGAACGTGACTATATCACGCAGTGGAGCTATGGCATAGATGAGACGTGGACACTCCTTGTGCCAAATGCTAAAGGTGGCGCTTCCGTTCCATTGAGCCGTAGTGAAAAGGGAATGGAAAAGGCGGAGAATATCTACCTGCCCATCTACCAGCAGCTCGGCCAATATTGGGGCGAACAGCCCGGAACGAGCGGACCGGTCTATGTGGGTGCTTTTGTGCTGATGCTTTTTGTCTTGGGACTGTTCATCGTGAAAGGACCTATGAAATGGGCTTTGCTGGCGGCAACCATTCTGTCTATTCTTCTTTCGTGGGGGCGAAATTTCATGCCGTTCACAGACCTCTTCATTGATTACATGCCGATGTATTCCAAGTTCCGTACGGTGGCATCAATCCTGGTTATAGCGGAGTTTACAATTCCTCTGTTGGCTGTCATGGCCTTGAAGGAGGTTATCTCCGATACAGCCGGAAAGACTGCTGCTTCAGGAAAAGTACAGAAGTATCTATGGGTGAGCTTCGGCTTGACAGCGGGCATGTGTGTGCTGTTTGCAATAGCTCCAAGCTTGTTCTTCTCCGATTTTGTCTCTACCCAGGAGATGCAGGCCTTGTCACAGTTTCCTGCAGAACAGCTTCAGCCTCTGCTGGCTAATTTGCGTGAGGTGCGACGTGCCATCTTTACTGCCGACTGTTGGCGGTCGTTCTGGGTAATTGTCATCGGCACAATATTCCTCTTGCTCTATCGCATGGGAAAAATGAAAGTCGAATACATGACGGCAGCTCTCACAGTGCTTTGTCTCGTTGATATGTGGACAGTGAACAAGCGCTATCTCTATGATGACATGTTTGTAGAGAAGAGTGTGCGCGAGGAACCCATTCAGAAAACAGCTACAGACGAATTGATTCTTCAGGATAAGGCTTTAGACTACCGTGTGCTAAACTTAGCCAGCAATACCTTCAATGAGAACGAAACCTCATATTATCATAAGAGCATTGGCGGTTACCACCCGGCAAAGTTGCGCCGTTATCAGGAGATGATAGAAGCTTATATCATGCCGGAAATGCAGGTGATGATGCCAGCCATCTCGGATGCACAGGGCGACATGACCAAGGTGGCAGGCGACAGCATCTGGCCTGTACTCAATATGTTAAACATGAAGTATGTCATAGTGCCATTGCAGGGTGGACAGACCGTTCCAATCATGAATCCCTATGCCTATGGAAATGCTTGGTTTGTAGATCGTCTCAGCTATGTGGCTAATGCCAACGAGGAGATTGCGGCTATTGGTAAGCTGGACCTTCGCCATGAGGCTGTGGCAGATGCCAAGTTCAAGGAGCAGCTGGGAGAAGCCGTGGTACAGGATGACATGTCTGTCGTACAGTTGAAGACCTATGCTCCCAACGAGCTTAGCTATGAGGTCAACTCGAGCAAAGGTGGCATATTGGTGTTCTCGGAGATCTACTATCCGGGGTGGACTGCCAGTGTTGACGGCAAAGAAACAGAACTGGGACGCGTGGACTACATCCTCCGTGCCATGAAGATGTCACCAGGTACCCACCAAGTAGTTTTAACCTTCAAGCCTCGTTCGGTAGAACGTACAGAAAATATTGCATACACCTCATATATCATTCTGCTTTTGGCTGCTGTTGCCGGTATCGTGGCAACAGTGCGTAGAAACAGAATTCATCGTAATAACCTCCGAAACAACGTAAAACAATGAATATGAAATCTTTAGGAAAGTTGGGACTGTTGATGGTGATGGCGGTATGTGTTAGCCATGCCGCTGCCCAGAACTCGCGTCAGTCATCCAGCATGAATCTTGTTATTTCCGACCGCCATGATACCGACGTTCCATTCTCCCTTGCTGGTCCTGGCAAGAAGCTCCCTGTTCGTTGGGGGCTTGACGTAGCGTGGATTAATGAACAGAATGTCAGAAAGGGCATTAACCATATTGGCAAGAATAATCTTTATGTCGTCAGGGGAAGCTTTCAAACGACCGAGGCACTTATCAACGACACAATGCTGACAGACAATCAGATTAACACCCTTCGTGAGCGAATGAGAATAGCACGTATCGTTAGCGACACCGTCAACATCATCTTGAATGAAGACCAGGAGCAGGGCATCGTATCCTATTATGGTAGCAAGGGCGCGTCAAATACGGCTCATTGGGCAGCACTCATCAATTCCAGTGTCCATTGGATACAGAAAAACTATCCTCGCAACAAGGTTATCGCAGTCTCACCCTTCAACGAACCCGACTATACTGACTGGGGACAGGGAAGCAAGGCCAACTTCAAGGAGATTGCGCGTAAGCTGAAAGAAGAATATCCCCGTTTCGCAGATATTGCCATCACGGCTGGAAACACCCTGAACAACGATAAGGCCATGGAGTGGTATAATGCTGTGAAACCCTATGTCACTTGGGGTAACACCCACCAGTTGGCAGGTTCTTTTGACAACTATGCCAGCTTCTTTCGACAGGTGCGCGGCGATGGCAACCATGGCTACGCTGACGAGCTGCACAATGTGGGCGAGGCCATGATCGGTGCAGAGAACGGTATGCAGACAGGCATCTGGTGGGGCTTTGACAGCCGTGCCCGAGGTGAATTCTGCCAACTGAGTAACACCGGCCAGCGTATAGGCTATGCCGAGAACCGCAGTGCCTGGTCGGCCGCCTGCGTCTATCGTGACGACAGTCAGCAAAGGGTGCGCGCCTTCCTTGGCACCTCCGAGCGCCAGGCTACCCCCTCTTCGTTTATGTTCCTCTCTCGTGACCGCGAGGTTTACTACGACGGCTTTGGCCCCGTGCGTGAATACCGCATGGCAATGCCAGGAGGAACCGGCTATCAGACCGGGCAGACCAATGCAGAGCGTGTCATCAATATTGACTACGGAGAAGACGTCCCTCTGAAACCTATCAACGGGCGTTACAAACTGATGAGCAATAGCACCAATTATGTTGTTGGTACCTATGGCGAGCTATGGGGAAACCCTCGCATTGCACAGGTCAGCGACAATGGAGGTGAGCAACTCCTGTGGGACGTCACTCCCACAGACCCGAGCGTACATGGCGACTTCAGCTTCTACTTCATCAGAAATGCCAAGGATGGGAAACGCATCAACGTGCTCGACAATTCCACGGCAAGCAATGCCAACCTGATAGCCTACAATGCTGAAGACGCCAGCAACGAACAGTGGTATCTGGAATATGCAGGAAACGGTGCCTACTATATCCGCAACAGAGAGTCAGGACTCTACCTCACCTTGACAACCACTGCAAAGACACAGGGGGCCCCCATCCAACAGGCTACCCTGAAGACGGGAGCTGCCAACCTGCGCACCCAGCAGTGGCGTTTTCTTCCCGCCGATGTGGCCTGTGAGCGTGTAGCTCCTGGCATTCCGAAAAACCTCCGTGCTATGCCGCAGGCCGCTGCTGTCCAACTCTTCTGGGACGCCAACACTGACGCCGACCTTGAAGGCTATGTCGTACAGCGCAAAGAGAGTGCCGGAACAGAGTGGAACGTGATAGCCCGAGGTCTGAAAGATCCCTATTACTTTGACAATACCTGCCGACAGGGCGTGGAATACGACTACCGGGTCCGAGCCTACGACAGAGCTTCCAACCTCTCGAGAGTGTCAGAAGTAGTCAGTTGCAGTCCCACCGGAGCGCACGGCCTAATAGCCCAGTGGCAGTTTGATGACGATCTAAACGACGCCACACCCAACTGGTTCGACTGTATCCATTCTGCTACCCCCGCCTACAGCACTACCCACCAGTCAGGAGAAAAGTCGCTCGTCATGAACGGCACCAACGCCTATCTGCGACTCCCCTACGCCATAGCCGACATGGAGCAGATGACCATCGCCTTGTGGGTCAACTGGCAGGCGCCCTCAAAGGCGTGGCAGCGAATCTTCGACTTCGGAAACGGTGAAAACGAGTACATGTTCCTCACACCGAGCAATGGCAGCGTCATGCGCTTCGCCATCAAGAACGGGGGCACAGAGCAGAATGTGAGCTGCACCTCCAAGCTCGCCAACAGCACATGGAAACACGTTGCCGTGACCATAGCTCCCGGCAAGACCACAATATACGTCGATGGCGAGGAGGCCGGCTCCAGCACAGGCATCACTATCAAGCCCAGTGACATCAGACCCGCCCTCAACTACATCGGTCGTAGCCAGTTTAATGCCGACCCTCTCTTCACTGGCTACATCGACGACCTGCGCATCTATAATTACGCGCTCTCTCAGCAAGAGGTAAAGGGTGCTATGCAGCAGCTGGCCAACGGTATTCAGAGTGTGACCCCGACATCCGTCCAGGAAATAGGAGGAACCTACTACACCCTCGACGGACGAAGAATTTCCAACCCATCACGAGGACTCTTTATCTATAAAGACACTAAAGGAAAAACAGAAAAAGTTTGGAGATAAGAAGCGATGAAGAAGTTGTTGTCGCTACCGCCAAACCTGGTGGGTAGCTTCCATCGGGTGACGGGCTATGGAAGAGATGAGTGGTTTTGTACCCATGATCCCATTGGTCATAAGTTGGGGTCTGGAGGTGGAACAGCATGGCTGCTCTCCAAAGCTTATGAACAGGATGTCTTGGAGGTCGAGAGTAAAGGACAAGATGACACTGCGTTTCTGACATGGCTTTCTAAGGAAAAGCGCATTCTTCTTCATGCCGGAGGACAGAGCAGACGTTTGCCCTCGTACGCTCCGTCGGGTAAGATTCTAACTCCAATACCTGTGTTTAGGTGGGAACGTGGGCAGCAACTTTCACAGGATCTGCTTTCCCTGCAGCTACCTCTTTATGAAAGAATGATGAGACAGGCTCCAGACCATCTGCATACCATGGTGGTCAGTGGAGATGTCTTGATTCGTCAGTCTGTAGAGGGCGCATTATTACCTTATTATAATGAGGCATGCGAAGATGCTGATGTTGTGTGCTTCGGGTTATGGCTCGAAGCAGAAACAGCCAAGAATCATGGTGTGTTTGTCTCCACGCGCGAATGTCCTTCGGAGCTGAAGTGCATGTTGCAGAAACCTTCTGTGGATTTGTTGACCGACCTTAGTCGTGATCATTTGTATCTGACAGATATCGGTGTGTGGTTATTGTCAGATAGGGCGGTCAACTTGTTGATGCAGAAAGGCCGTCAGGAATATGATCTGTATAGTGAGTTTGGTGGTGCTCTGGGATATGAGCCGACTACTCCTGATGAAGAACTTTCTACTCTGAAAACGACTATTCTACCTCTTCCCGGTGGTGAGTTCTACCATTTTGGAACTTCGCGGGAAATGATTTCTTCTACTCTTGCTATTCAAAATGTAGTTAACGACCAGCGGCAGATATTTCATCGTTCTCGTAAACCTCATCCTTCGATGTTTGTTCAGAACGCTGAGACTCATATACAGCTGACACCAGAGAATACTTTCGTGTGGATAGAAAATTCCTGTGTGGGAAAACATTGGAAACTCACGCATAACCACATCATTACAGGAGTGCCTCAAAACGATTGGAGAATCAGCCTCCTGCCAGGGCAATGTGTAGATATTGTTCCCTTGGGTGAAAAGCAGTGGATAGTGCGTCCCTACCAGATGGATGACAGCTTTGCAGGCGAGGCGCAACGTGAACATCGCTTCCCAGTAGTAAAGACCATTGAAGAGATGGAACTCGTACTTCGTTGGATGCTGGGAGAAGAAAAACTTCTTGCAGGCAAGAAGATCTGGGAACAGGCTGTGAAAAAGAGTGCAGAGGAGATTTCTTCAGAGGCCAATCTCCTTCGACTCTTTGCCCAACGTAAGGCTTACAGAATCTCTAATTGGCCTTTATTGGCAAGAAACTACCGACATAGCATATTCTATCAGCTGGACTTGCAACATGCGGCTACGGAGTTTGCTGATCATCATATCCCGATGCCTCTTCCATTACCATCAGGTGAACCCTTGCTTACTCGCATCAGTGATGCCATGTTTCGTTCACATTTCGGGAAGCTGACCGGACAGAAACAGATGGCACAAGAGGAAGAGCAGCGGGCTTTCTCAGAGTTGCGCAGAGGACTCCAGACTTTTTTACAGTCCCATACAGTAGCCCCTCAGTTCTCCACCTATCAAGACCAGATTGTATGGGGACGCTCTCCTGTACGCATCGATATTGCAGGTGGATGGACAGACACACCGCCATTCTGCCTGATGGAGGGAGGAGATGTCATCAATCTGGCCATTGAACTCAATGGCCAGCCTCCCATACAGACCTATGTGAAGCCATGTAGGGAGTATCATGTTGTACTTAGAAGCATCGATCTTGGTGCCAGTGAGGTGGTGACAACCTATGAAGAACTGGAAGACTATAAGAAGGTGGGCAGCCCGTTCTCTATTCCCAAGGCGGCTTTGGTACTTGCTGGCTTTCATCCTTCCTGTTCGACAGAAAAGTTTGCCACACTTTCACAACAGTTGCAAGCGTTTGGTTGTGGTATAGAGGTGACCCTCCTTTCAGCCATTCCTGCCGGTAGCGGATTGGGAACCAGTTCTATTCTGGCAGCCACCGTGTTAGGTACCTTGAATGATTTCTGCAGTCTGGGGTGGGATAAGAGGGAGATAGGATATCGCACACTTGTCTTAGAGCAGCTCCTCACTACTGGTGGAGGCTGGCAGGACCAGTTCGGAGGTATTCTGTCTGGAGTTAAACTTTTGCACACCTCCTCTGGAGAAAAACAAATACCTGAGGTGCGTTGGCTGCCTACGGGGCTTTACTTGCAGCCTGAATATAGAGATTGTCACCTTCTTTATTATACAGGTATCACGCGTACGGCCAAGAATATTCTCTCAGAGATTGTCTGTCGCATGTTCCTCAATCAGCGTGAGCAGCTGGCCCTGTTACGAGAGATGAAGAATCACACGATGGAGATGTTTGATGCTATCCAGCATGAAGACTTTTGGCAGATGGGGCGCCTTGTTCGTAAGACTTGGAGTCAGAACCAGGCATTGGACAAAGGCACCAATCCTGCGGAGGTGTCACGTCTGTCCAGCCTTATCGACGATTTGTGTCTGGGTTATAAACTTCCGGGAGCTGGCGGTGGTGGCTATCTCTATATGGTGGCTAAAGACCCCGAGGCAGCCATTCGCATCCGTCAGATACTTTCAGAAAACCGTACGAACAGGAATGCTCGTTTCGTAGATATGCTCATCAGTGAGCGAGGTCTGCAAGTCAGTCGCAGTTAATTTAGATACAGATGGAGTTTAGAACGGTTGTCGAGATAGAAAAACCTCCTTTTGAGTTGTCGCCCTGTGAACGGATTCTATTTGTGGGGTCATGTTTTGCCGATGGTATGGGGCGTCATGCTCAGGAAGAGATGTTTCGTGCTATGGTCAATCCCTATGGAGTGATGTATAATCCAGCCAGCATCCTGCACACAGTGGCAAGGGTAGTGGATGAGGAAAAGAGGTTGAAGGAAGAACCCTTCTCCACCGTGGTGCTGACTCTTGGCACCAACCATGTCTATATCCTCAAGGAGACAGGCGATATTGTCGATAACTGCCAGAAACGTCCCCAGTGTCTGTTCGAAGAGCGAGAACTTTCTGTTGACGAGTGTGCTGGCTATCTGTTCCAGGTTGTAGAGCTCCTGCATAGCACTAACCCTGACATTCGTGTCATTCTGACCGTCAGTCCTATCCGTTATCGCAAATATGGCTACCACAACAGTCAGCTCTCCAAGTCAACACTACTGCTGGCGGTAGCGAAACTTTTACGTTCCATAGAGTCTTCTCCCACCTTGAAGTCTGTGAAATGTTATTATTTCCCGGCCTATGAGATTGTGCTCGATGAGTTGCGCGACTATCGCTTCTATGCCCCCGACATGCTCCATCCCTCCGAACAGACTGTGGAATATATCTGGCAGCGCTTTGGTGAGACACTCTTCAGTGCCGAAACCAAAGGCTTCCTGACCAAGTGGCATCCACTGAAAAACGCCCTTGCCCACCGGCCCTTCAATCCCGAATCACCAGAGTATCAGGCCTTCCTTGCCCGCACCCATGAGCAAATCCGTTTCTTGAAAGAGGAGTATCCCAACATGGAACCCACGGAACTTTTCCCATCCACATAGCAGTCAGATGGTATCTCGTCCCTTGTTTCATGTCATTTACGCATAGTCAGAGTTAGAAGAACTTTATAATAAGGTATAAACATAATTATATACCTTATTTATATGTACATGTAATATTTATATGTACATGTAATTTTTGTTCAAAAAAAGATGTTTTTCTTTTCTTTATTCAATTTATTGTTGTATCTTTGCAGCATCCTCACGTCGAAATCCTTCAAGTTTATCTGTAAAAAGAGAATCAGAGAAGGATGGGAAGCCAATTCCAAAGCGGGAAGCTGGTCTGTGGGGATGCCATATATGGAAAGGCGTTTACTTAACGCTTTGTTCTTGACACTTCGAAACTTCGCAACTTTCAGGTATTGTCTGGAGCATAGCAACAGTAGATGTCCCGGGTATGATTATTTGAGGTACTATGTTAGTCCATCTGTCTTTTTTGAAGACAAAGATGAATTGACATGTATCAAGATCATATCGGCGTGGGGATCTTCAGTTGCTCGTTTGACAATACCGGGCAATGCGAAGGCCTCGAAGTGTAGAATGAGCAACGGGTACAGTTCTCTACGCTTTTATGTATGTAGACAGATTCTTTGATTTATCATGTGCCAAGTCTGGGAGAATTGCTGGCTTTACCAGTCTTTAGGTTTTATTACCTATTGACTTCATCATTTAAACCAAAGCTTATGTCTGAAAGTAAAACTGTTATTCAGGGCTTGGAACCTGACTTCGCCGGCACTCAAGTGGAAAACGGTGCATCATCGAATTTCTATCAAAGAAGTAATCGACAGGGAGGAAAAGGCACAATTGTGCCAGGTATGACAGATACTCCTAACGCTGGTCAAACCACTTATACACAGGCTCAGGCCCAAACTGCAGCACCGAATGCCAAAGCATCAGGGAAACCAATTGTAGGTTTTCTTTATTCTGTTTCTCGTACTGCTGTAGGTGAGTTCTGGCCTTTACATATTGGACAGAATACTATCGGAACTAATCCTTCATGTGATGTAGTGCTTCCCGAAGGGACGGTATCTTCTGAACATGCAGTTATCGTTGTTAGGAAACTGAAAAAACCGGAAAAAGTCATTGCTTCTATCTGTGACTCCAGATCAACCAATGGCACTATGCTCAATGGTGAAAGTTTAGGATTTGCAGCAGTTGATTGTCAAAACGGTGATATTATCACTATTGGTGATAACTATGAGTTGTTCCTTGTACTTATAGATACAGCAGCACTTGGACTACATGTTTCAGATAAATTTATCGGAACAGAGGTTAGTGAAGATGCTGAAGACGAAATCCTTGATTATAATGGTTCCATTCCTCCAGGCTTTACCAAACCAGGCGAGTCATTCCAACCGTTCGGCTCTCAGTCGTCAGTTGGCAACTCTCCCTTCACCCCAAGTCCTGGAACGGTAGGATTGGACGGAACTTTGGGAAATAACAAGGGCGGAACGATTGGGATGTAATTTGACTTTTTAGCGTCTATGTCGTTATACAGACTACAAGGTAAAGCCGAAAAACGCAGAGGCATCTTCTATGAATTTGATTCAGCAGAAGAACCCCTCGGCGTGGGCGGCATGGGTAAGGTGTATAAAGGCTGGTGTGTTGATGAAAACACGCACAGCAGAAAACTTGTTGCTGTAAAGTTCATGTTTGACGAACTTCAGTGGCAAGCTCCTCAAACGATAGAACGTGCCCGTAGAGAAGCTTCTATTCAAATAAAACATGAGAATCTTGTTGAGATGTTGGGCTTCATTGAGACTGAAGAGAAAAATGTCATTGGAGAAGTCCGAAAACATTATCATGTTGTCAGTGAACTTTTGGAAGGTATCATGCTTGATGACCTGCTTCAGGGGCGCATCGTTGACAGAACTGGAAGAATCATGCCCTTTGCACAAAAGTTATATAATGACTATCAGAGAGACGTTAATCATTTTGCCGTTTACATAATAAGAAGTGTTCTTTCCGGCTTGATGGCCCTTCATGATGCGGGCTATATACATCGTGACATTGATCCAACCAACATCATGATTACCAGTGACGGACACGTCAAGCTGATTGATTTCGGCATAGCTAAGCAGCTTCGATCGCTGACAAGCCACGACAAGTCACTCACAAATGCTGGTGCATTTATTGGAAAGCCAGAGTATGCTGCACCCGAACTCGTTCTTGGAGACATCGGCCATCAAAACCAGACAACAGATATCTACGCTGTTGGTATCTTGTTGTTTCAATGTATCGTTGGCCACCCCCCCTTTGAGGGCGATAAGCAGGCTGTGCTTCACATGCAGATACATAAGAAGCCACCTCTTCATCTCATCAAAAATAAGCATATTCGCAAAATCATTGCAAAGGCTGTAGAAAAGTCAAGAGAGAAGCGCTATGCCAGTGCAGCAGAATTCAGAGTTGCCATTGACCACCTACCAACTCCGTTAAGTAATAACGGCCATTGGTGGGATGATAGTGTTCCGCTTAAGTATGTTGAATATATAGCAGCTGTTGTTATTGCCATCAGTGTCATTGTAGTGGGCTGGAAACAACTTAAACCACCCTCTCAGCCTCCTCATCCACAACTCGTAGCAGAAGTGACAAATCATGAATCTGATTCCCAATCTGCAAATCATGTTATAGATGCTTATGCCCAAGCTGTATCAAGACTTTATAAAAAAGAATCTGCTTCAGATGGTATAATGGAACTTTTAGCCCTCTCTGAGTCTGGAAATTCAGAAGCTTCCTATCTATTAAGCAGACTCTATTTCAAAAGCCTTGCTGCTCAGGACTTTTGCCCTGACTCAATCATCGAAATGAGAAACAATGCAGAGTTAAGTATCAATAACAAGAAGGCGCAGGAACTTCTTCTGCTGGCTGTTAGGCAAGATTCTTCAAACTATAAAGCTCTTTACGAGCTTGGTTGTGACTTTTATGGCGGAAGTAGTAGGGCAAGTGAATACAAGAGGAATCTGGCAGAGGCATTGAAACTCTTCAGGGAAGCAGGCAAATATGCTAAAGAGGCTGAAGACCATGAGTTTGTAAGGAGCATCAATACGAATATTCAAAAGCTCGAGAATATTGTTCGATAACTAAAAATTGAATACCATGCAAACAGTAGTCAGGCGGAAAAACGATCCATACATTTACCTATATGTCATGGGGGAGTGGTATTGCTACAATCCTTCGGAGCCACCTATTGGCAGTGGCGCAATGGGAGAAGTGTATAGAGGGTACAGATGCAAGACAGGGTCTATAATAGCCGTAAAAAGAGTTCTTGATGCCTATGCTAATAATAGAATGATTCGCGAGCGCGCGCGACAAGAGGCATCGCTCGCTTTTAGACATCCCAATCTTGTGGAAATGATTGGCTATTGCGAGTATGCTCCAGATAATGGCCCTATTTTCATATTGAGCCATTTTGTACAGGGAGAGAATATTGACAAGTATGTGAAGAATTTTGCAGAACATCCTGAACGGGTAGAGAAGATTTGTAGAGCAATCTGCTCTGTTCTTGATGCCCTTGACTATGTTCATTCACGCGGAGTTATTCACCGTGACATCAAGCCGTCTAATATAATGATAGAGAATGGGTCAAATGTCCGTCTGATGGATCTCGGCATCTCTCGCATGAATGGAGGAAACCAGTTCTCGTCTTATGGATTCATTGGCACGCCAGAATACTCTGCTCCCGAACAAATGCTGAGAGAACAAAACAGAGGAGAAGTTCAAATCAATGCTACAACAGATATCTATGAACTGGGAATCACTTTCTATGAACTGTTGACAGGAAAGAATCCAATGTCTTGTGAAACAGAGGCAGAAACATTGAAAAGACAGATGAAAGACCGCCTTCCTTCAAGTGATATGATTCCCAAAAAGTTGATGCAAGTGATATGGAAGGCCACGGAAAAGGAGCAAAGCCGACGCTATCAGACAGCGCTTGATTTCAAGCAAGCTATTCAAAATGCTTTGTTGCCAGACCCGTCACCATTTGAGCAGCTATCACAATGGATTAAAGAACATCCTATCGCCATTTTTGCAGGAGTACTAACTCTTACGGTAATTATCTTCTTCATTATTATCATTCTACTATAAAAATTCTTTTGTTATGGAATTGGAACTCAAACAACTGCATAAATCAGATAAAGATTTCTTCATAGGATTCGCTGAGTCTCGTATTGGTGGAAGACAAGAGAATCAAGACTCTTATGGAGCCTTGGAAACCCCTTTTGGCTTTCTCTTTACAGTATGCGATGGCATGGGAGGTGGTCCTGGTGGTAAAACGGCTTCTACTATAGCTGTTCAGGAAATCATTACTGGTATCAAAGAAGCTGAACCCGATGAAGAGATTCCTAATATTATAATCAAATCCATTCGCAGGGCAAACATGGCAATAATCTCGTATGGTAATGAAAATCCTGCTTTTAAGGGTATGGGTTCAACTGCTACAGTTTTGCTCCTTTCTCCTCAGTCGGCATTTGTGGCTCATGTAGGAGATAGTCGCGTCTATCAATTTCGGGGAAAGAGGAAGATATTTCGTACCTTTGACCATTCTGTAGTCTTTGATTTGGTAAAACAGGGATTGATTACTGAGGAACAGGCACGCCTATCTGCCGAGTCCAATGTCATTACTAGAGCATTAGGCATCACGCCTGATGTAGAGGTAGAAGTGAAAGAAGTTGCTTATGAGAAGGGAGATCGTTTTTTGTTGTGTAGTGATGGGATTCACGGAATCATGCCCGAACGCGACCTCATCAGGTTGGCTACCAATCGCAAATCTTCTCTCGGTGCTGTATGCGACAATATAGCAACCACTGCCGATGATACGGGAAGAAGAAATGGAGGAGGACATGATAATTTGACGCTAATAATCGTTGATACAAAAATTAATTCAAAACTTAAGCCCAATATGTCAAAGAAAATAAAAATTATTCTGCTCAGCCTTGCGGCAGTGTGTGCAATCAGTATTGTGCTAAACATCGCGTTGGCGACAGATGTGGCAGGTCTAAAAGCACAAGTAGAGTCTTTGAAGAAGAAGGATTCTACGAATCAACAAATCATTCAAGAGAAAAATAGTTCCATCGTCAAACTGAACGAGAAAATCAATAAAGCACAAAAAGTACTAAAATAAAACAATAAACATATTATGAAAGTCTATTCAATCGGACGAGAAGCTGGCTGCGATATTGTTATCAACGATCTTTCCAACGTCGTCAGCCGCCGTCATGCAACACTGAACGTGACGTCAACAGGAAAAATGACCATAATTGACCTGAGTCAGAATGGAACTTATGTCAATGGTATGCGTATTTCCCCCAATGTTCCATTCCCTGTATCACGTAAGGATAACGTGTCATTTGCACATGTGGCCAGGTTAGACTGGAAGCTCGTGCCCAATACAGGAGCAAAAATTCTTAAGTTCTCTCTTGTTGGACTTGCTGTGCTTGCAGTTATTATAGGTGCTGTCATCTCTTTTACAATGTTTAGAGGAAGTAACTCCAGTCAAGATGTCATCCCAGTCGTTGACACAGCGGCTGTCAAACAGCAGGAAAATCAATTAAAACAGATAGAAGAACAAAAGCGTGATTCTATCAGAAAGCATGTCGAGGATTCAATCAACCGAGCCCATGCCAGACGCGGCCATCATGTATCTTCAAACCACGGCTCTCAGAAGCCTAAAGCAAAAGACAATGTAAAGAAGATTGATGAGAAGAAAGTTGAAAACAATGAGCAAAAAACTTCTGTTGAACAAGGAGATAAGTTAAAGAAATCCTCAAAGGATAAGAAAAGAATTCGTGGATAATTTTAAAAACCTAAAGATATGAGACTACTAAAAATTGGTCGTGATCCGAAGAACTGCGACATCGTATTGTATAGTGAAAAGGTTAGTTCTGTTCATGCCGAATTGGTGTTAATGGACAGCGGTGACATCCTGTTGGAAGATAAGGGAAGTCGCAATGGAACATTTGTGATGAACCAGCCTATTAAACCTGGGCAACCTGTCAATGTGAAATATGGCGATACCATTCGTTTTGCAGACACAGAGTTACAGTGGAGTCAGGTTCCTCGTCCAGAAGACAATTCTGCCTACAAAGCAATCTTTAACATTGGAAAGAACTTCAACAATGATATCTCGTTGAACGGATCAACAGTAAGTCGTTATCATGCTACTATCAAAGTAAGCAGAGATAATAAAGTGTATATCGTTGACCATAGTAAAAACGGTACTACCGTTAACGGTTCAAAGATTACGCCAAATAATCCCTATCGGTTAAATCGTAAGAGTTCCATCGTGTGTGGTGGCGTTCCTGTTCCAAAGGCAGAGTTGGACCGTGTCTGGAAGATGATTCCTACACCTGTGTGGAAATATATCCTCGGTACAGCTGCTTGCTTCCTGTTGATTGCCATCGCGGCAATATTTTTCCCGGACCCGCACCCTTCTTTGAAATCTCTACAGGCTGCCACTACTTGCGTGTTTGAAAGGTATTATATAGAAGTCACTATTAAGGATGACCCATTCATTGGTAAAATTAAGGATTGGCCTACTAAATGGACATTCGGCGTTCAGGATGGTAAAGTAACCCTTGCAACCAACTGGCCGAATGAAGATATAAAAGTTTCACCGCTTGAAGCGCGAGGAACGGCTTTCTTTATTTCAGAGAAAGGAGAGTTGGGTACAAACAGACATATAGCATGTCCGTGGAACTATATCAGTAATGACTTAAAAGATAATATACGTCAGCAGATTGTTGTGTCTATAACAGAAAAGGCAAATAGTATAACGCAGGCATTAAGTACACAGGTAAAAAATGCCTTTGTATCTAAATATCTCAGTAAAACAGCTACACAAAGTGACTATGCCCAAACAATTACCGATTTAAAGAATATTGATGCATGGCTGTCAAGAATTCAGAAGTCAGATTATGAATTGTCAGGAAGCTTTGAGTATCTCGGCATCGCTTTAACAGGAACCAACTTTACTACAATCGCTGATTTGCACTCATGCCAAGTTATTGCTGAAAGTGGTGATGAGTTCAAGGATGTTGCATTGATTCGTCTGAATTCCAAGAAGACGCCGGATGAAATCGTGAAGGGTGGCTTCTTTGATATCGAGAAGGCGCGCACTGATGAACTCTCTCTTAATCCACAAGAAGATGAGCTGACAACCATTGGCTACCCGGCAGAATACAATACTAATGTGAGAATTATATCTAAAGGTACTGAATTCTTGCCGACCGTCCATCGTACTTATATCAGTAAACGCCCCGATGACAACATGTTCCAGCTTCAAAGCAATGTGGTCGGCGGTCAAAGCGGCTCACCTGTCATTGATAAGAATTTTCGTCTTGTAGGAGTTATTAATGCAAGTCACAGAGGAACTGATGTCGCTTATGCTTGTAACATTAAGCATTTGAAGGAATTGTATGATAAAAATAAGGCAAGAGATTAATTAAACAGAAGTCATAATGAAAAAGATATTATCTATCCTCATGCTGACCTTAGCCGTTCTCGGAACGGCTAAGGCGGCATCTGTTCAAAGAATCATCCTAAAGAATGGTTCTGTCTTGAACGGGTTTATTGAAAGACAAGATATTAACAGTAATATCATTGTCTTCCATTCGGATAATGCTGTCATTTCTTTGGACGGTAAACTTGTTATCAATGTCTTTGAGAAGAAACACGACATTTCCAAACTGCAAGCTTCTTGGAAGGAATGGGCAAAGAAAAATGACGCCTACACCGTTCAGGGAACTGACAGTTTTCTCCTTCTCCATAACATTGAATTCCGTCAGCCTATATATGGCATGGAATCTGTTGATGGCGTAAGGCTTTTGGAAAATGGCACCAGGGTAAAGTACATGGAACTGACGCCCAGCGTTTACGACATCAAATGGAAAGACGTCGTAGCCATCAAGTCCGACAAGCGCCCTAAACTTGCACTCACCGGTATAGACCGAGTATATGAGCTGAACGATGGTGATGTGATAGAAGGACAATATGCAGAGGAAACTGACAGTACCCTGAGTCTTTACCTCAGTAATGGGATGTTGGAAACCTTCAGCCTCAATGATGTCGTGAGATATACCGTGAAGCCATTGAATCCCAAGCAGAGCATCTTCCTTCACAGTCCGCTCTTGGATATCGTGAAAATAAAAGGTGGTGAGACCGTGAAAGGCATCATTATTGAGCAAAACTATGGCGGCAACACCGAATCAGAATACTTCCTGGTGATTGAAGAAGAAAATGGTAATCAGCGCAAGATTTATCTGAATAGAGTAACAGGTGTTGAGAAGGAGAAAAATCCTCAGTATCAGGGAAAGATTGATGTCGTGCTGGAGCCAGGCCAGATTCTGTTGAATGGCAAAGAAATGCTGGCTGTGAATGCAACAGAAGGTGACAGTAGTATCGAACTGGAGAGCTTTGATGGCGATTCTATTCCCAAATTCACCAAGGAAGATGACAAGAGCCTGGAGATGGTCTTGCAATTCAAGAATTCATCTATTGATGGGGAGAACGCCTTCAAGTTGGTTGAATTGAAAGACAATACAAGTATTAGCTACAAGAGCTTGTTGAACGCTATCGAACCAAAGAGCGAAGAGACCAGTGTTAATGGCAATACGATAGTCGTCTTTGTCATTAAACAGACTGGCACTTATGCTCTTTATGACACCAAGCGGCATATATCGATTCCATTTAATGTTGAATAAAGCATTTTGAATTATGTTGTTAAGAGAAGTAACGATAGGTCGTTCCAAAGATTGCGACATTTATCTTGACCCGCGTTGTCAGTACGCAAGTAAATATCACGGCACAATCTTCTACGATGGCCAACAGTTAATGTATAAGGATACCAGCACCAATGGTACAATGATTAATAATGTCAGTGTTAAGCATAGATCTGTACCTATCCGCCGAGGAGATATCATTATGCTCGCAGGGAAATATCAAGTCAATTGGAATCAAATTGACGCTTTTTTCCCCTCAACAGTAGCACAGCCGCCACACTATAATGGTACTGTATCTGATGAAACGAGTCCAGTGTCAGAGTCCGAATCAGGTCCGGATCTCTCTAAATGGAGTTGGGGAGCTTTTATGTTGTATCCCCTTTGGGGGTTCTTCAACGGGTGTTGGTGGGCGATACTGGTATTCTTCTTTTTTGGATGGGCTATTATTCCAGCTTTCATCTTTGGTATATACGGCTACAGCCTGGCATGGGAGAACAGAAGGTGGAATAGTGTGATAGACTTCGAAGAAACACAGCACAGTTGGGACATGTGGGGTATAGCTATTTTTATCCTTAATGTTATTGTTTTGTCGTTTGTGTTATTTGCGTTCTGGGGAGTTCTGATCTCATTGTAGAATCGAAAACATGTAATATCCAAGCATGGAACATTTTCAGTCACCAGCATATCAGTTGAAAGGTGTCGCAGACACTCGCCAAGGCGGCCGTCCTGAAAATCAAGACGACTATGGTTTCGTTGAGACCCCACTCGGCTTTTTGGCTGTTGTCTGTGACGGCATGGGTGGTGGACCTGGTGGAAAGACCGCTTCCTACATCGCCAAGTTTGTCTTTATGGAGACGTTGCAGGGATTTGAACCGACAGTTTCTCCTCAAGAAGCCATGAAGATTGCCATTGCCAAAGCCAATGATGCACTCTTTATGAAGATGCAGGAGGTGCCGTCGCTGCAAGGCATGGGTTCAACTCTTGTTGCTGTACTCTTCACTCGGCAAGCAGCTTTCGTCGCTCATCTCGGTGACAGCCGTTGCTATCGTATGTGTGGTAAGAAAGTGTTCTTCAGAACTGCTGACCATTCATTGGTCGGAGAACTCGTTCGCAATAAGACGCTTACAGAAGAGCAGGCCCGCACATCGCCACAGTCAAACATCATCACTCGAGGGCTTGGTAATACCAGCAACCATAATCCAGAAATTGCGGAAGTGCCATATTTGCGGGGTGACCGCTTTATACTCTGTACGGATGGCGTGTGGGGCATCATGCAACATGAAGACCTCCTCACTCGCTTTGCCGCCCATTACCCTATAGAAAATCTTGTTCTTCAGTTACAAGATGAAACAGATAAGATAGGCAATGCGTCAGGAGGTTATCACGATAATCATACTATAATTATAATAGAAACGAATACCAACTCTCTTCTAAAAGACAAAATGAGTAAACACTTAAGAATTGTTTTCGCTGCATTGTCAGCACTTCTCGCAATAAGTCTTCTGTTCAATATAGCAAGTATGCTCACTCGTCCCAAGCCTGTAGAAGAAAATACAATTGCCATCGACAAGGCAAAATACACACGGCTCAAGGCAATAGAATCGCGTTATAACAAAATTTTCACTGAGGGCTCGGCCGACTTTACCTCTGCAGTGAAAGTTTTGACCGACGAAAACGACAATCTTCGCATGAAGATTAAAGAATTAGAAGAAGAAGTTTCTACGCTGACTCAGAAACTCACCGAAGCTTCAGAGAAGCAGGTCCAGGCTCCATCTCAGCCATCATCTCAGCCGATAGTAGCCACTAACAGACCTCAGAACTATGCCTCGGCTAAATCTGCAACGTCTTCATCCGGAGCTAAAAATGACATTGATCAGATTATCAACAGTTTGAATCAAATGATGACTATCAGTGGAGTTGATGTGAAGAAAGTTAATAAACAAATCACAGACCATCAGAAAAAGATTCTTTCTTTGTTGGATGAGTTCGACAACAAGACCAACAGGAGATTCCAGTCCAAAACTAATGGCATCCGTGGTGTAATGACCAATAAGGGAAAAACTCAATCGCCGGCGGCCGTTATTAGCATCGATACAAAGACAAAGAAATACAGAGCAACGGATTCAGCCAAAGAGCATTTAAAGAAGATGAAAACAATAGCAGAAGAATTGAAGAAAAAACTTTAAAAAATATTCAAAGATGTCACTGATTAGATTACAGGGAGAAGCCGAAAAGAGAAAACGTGTATTTTATCAACTCGACTCTGCTGAAGAGCCGATAGGAGTAGGCGGTATGGGTCAGGTATTCAAGGGCCTTTGTGTAGATGAGCGTACAGGTGCGACTCGACCTGTTGCCATCAAGTTCATGTATGAAGATCTCCCCGCAAATGCTATAGAACGTGCACGCAGAGAAGCTTCTATCCAACTGCGTAATGATAATCTCGTTGAGATGCTTGGTTTCATCGAGACGGAAGAGCGTGACGCATTGGGAGGGGTGAAGAAACATTACCATGTGGTCAGCGAACTGCTGACAGGAGTATCGTTATCCGACATCTTGGATGGAAAGACCGTAGATCGCACGGGAGAGGAAGTCCCTTATGCAGTGAAGCTGTTGCAAGACTATAAGAACGACCCTGAGCATTTTGCCCGTGTCATTGTGATGAATATTCTGTCAGGTTTGATGGCGCTTCATGATGCCGGCTACATCCACCGCGATATTGATCCGTCGAACATTATGGTTACATCAGATGGCCATATCAAGCTCATTGACTTTGGCATTGCTAAGCAGATGAATAGCTTAACAACAAATGACAAGTCGTTGACTGTTGCCGGAAAGTTCATGGGTAAGCCGGAGTATGCCGCCCCGGAACTGGCTTTAGGCGACATCAAACATCAGAACCAGACCACAGATATCTATGCTATGGGAATCTTGCTTTACCAATGTATTGTCGGTCATACACCATTTGAAGGAGCCCGTCATGAAATTCTTGAAAAGCAGTTAAAGGCCAAGATGCCGCTCAACGTCATCAAGAATAAAAATCTCAGGCATATTATTGCCATAGCGTGTGAGAAGAAGCAAGATCTCAGATACCAGACTTCTGCCCAGATGCGTGTTGCCTTAGAGACCATGAATGCGGGCAAAAAGCCGATATCTTCACAACTCAAGTACACCATGATTGCGGCTGTCGTCGGTCTTGTCATCATCCTTGGGGGTGCTCTGCTGTTGTTTAATAAAGAGCGTGAGAACAAAAGACATGAAGCGGAGATGGCCCGCTATGAACAGCAGAAGGTAGAGTTCGCTTCTTCACTGAAATCTTTATCCGATGAAGCTGGACAGTTGTTGGAGGCCGGAAAGGATACTGAGGCCGACAATTATGAGCAGGCTTTGATGAAGGCCTATACCGCTTACGAGAACATTGGTAAGAAAGCTCAGCAAGCAAAAATGTATGAAGTGACGTTACCTGACGTAGATGTAAAGAAGAGAGAGATTATAATGTTGTTGACCACTGCCTTGAACCAGTTCGGAGTTCAGACCAAGGAACTCGAAGACTTGGATATGCCGGATTTAGCGGCGTCATATAAGAAGAGACAATTGGAGGTCCAAGATTTCCTGACAAAGGTGGAACTGCAGAAGAAGCAGTCCCAGATGAGCAAAACACTGGAAAATATAAAAAAAAAAGAAAGATAGTAGAATAGTGGACTACATCTTATCTAAGCAGTTCGTCAAGTTACTGAAGTCAATAAAAAGAATAAAGTAAATATGAAAAGAGTAATCAGTGCAATTGTGTGTAGCCTGCTTCTCCTTTTTTCTGTAGAAGCGATGGCTCAATCCAATGGTGATAAGCTATTCTTGGAGGGACAGCAGATGCAGAAAGTGATGAACGTATCATCGCAGAAAGGAGCCATCAAGAAGTTCCAGGCAGCCAAAATTGTCTATACGGCAGCAGAGAAGAAAAAGATGTGTGACAATCAGATTGTTATTTGCCGAGAGAATATTAAGAGACTCTCTGCCGGCAAGAACAGGGCAAAAAGACCTGTGACTGAGAAAAAAGAAGTAGAAGAAAAGAATAATGAGGTTAAGGAAGAAATTGTTGAAACCCGTGGTGACGTCCGCCTCAGCCTTTCATCAAACGTCTTGGATTTCAAGGCCAAGCCCAAGACTGGCCAGCAGAGTGTGGATGTGAAGTGTAACTATAATGATTGGAAAGTGACAGACCATCCCGACTGGGTCACTGTTTATCGGGCCGAGAACAAAATCTCAGTGGAAGTAACTGAAAATACCACCTATACGAAGCGTTCTGGTATCATCACGATAGTGTGTGGTAAGAAAGAGGTCAACCTTATCGTAAATCAAGAGAAGAAGAAAAAGGGCTTAGGCATCTTGGAAGACCTGAATATCAACCTGTAACCTTGTGCTCCACTCATGCGTAAAATCATTTTCTTCCTTCTTGTCGCACTTTCCGTTGCCTCTTACGTTGAGGCTCAGACCGCTGTGTGGCAGATTTCACCGTCGCAAGGCTTCACTCAGCTGAAGCGTGTGGCTGTGGATGTATATCAGGCAACGAAAGCCGGTGAAACGCTGTTGATACATGCCGACGGAACACCCGTTGTTCCTATGGCATACGATGAGCTGACCGGTTTCCGTGAACATAAGGCATTGGTGCTGAAGAAAGAGAAAGAACGTATGCGCATACTCGGTATCCTTTCCGACCGTGGGCAGTTTACCCCACTGACACAGAAATACTACACGTTGCTCGGACAGGCTTTCTATTCCGATGGAATGCTTTCCGTTGCCAACGGTGCTGGTAAGGCCGGCTACATAGATGAAGAAGGCCAGCCTGTGTTAGGGTTTGATGGTAAGTTCGACGTCATCAAACCTTTTGCCGAAGGTTACGCAGCCGTGTTCCGCAACAAGCGATACGCTCTGATAGACAAGTCTGGCCATCGTGCCCAGATCATTATTGGAGTGGGCGAGGTGTGGAGTGGAACCAATGTCTATAAGGGGAAAGCCTATGTGAAAGATGCTGACGGAAAGTTCTACACCTATGACGTGAAGACCCGGAAATGCGTCTCTGTCGGCAAACCCAGCTCGTTTCAGTTGGATTATCTTTCATGCTTTTCCTGTATTACTAAGCGTGGCAAGACGCCTCACTTCAATGACTGGGCCGATACCGAACCCCGCCAGATAGGACCCTCACCCTTTTCTCAAGACGGTCTCTACGGCTACCGTGAAAACGGTATCCTCATCCTCCCTTGCCAGTTTTCGGCCGCCACTCCCTTTGAAGACGGTTATGCCGCAGTTGTCTTGAAGGGAAAAGCGGGCCTGCTGAAGTATGGTAGGGAGCCGGGTAACTTTACTCTCAGCGTTCCTCAAAACCATTTGGTCTATGCCCCGGGACGTAGCGTCACCTGTGCCTTCAGCCTCGAACGGCCCGGCGTATGGCAATCCGAGCATGTCAGAATCGCGGTCATCAGCCGGACAAACGGTGAGCAGATGGCTCTGCAGGAAAGTGGAGAGCAATACAGTTTCTCCATTGTGCCGTCCTCTGCTGAACAGGTCTATGATGTGATGGCATTTGCCGAAGGACTGAAACTCTGGGCCGGTGAGATCTCATACTTCTTCAAGAAGCAGGAAGTCAGGCTTCGTTGCAGCCTCACCGTTCACGGTACGCAGGCCGACGAGGATGACCGCGTCTATGTGACGGCAACGATTGTCAATCCCAATGCAGAAGAAGTTACCACCAAAGTGCACCTGCATGGCAGCGAAACATTCCACAACGAGACTCTGACCGTCACCATTCCGGCCAACGGCAGCCGAAGTGTTAAGGGCTACTTTGTGGTCAAGAGCAAGGACTACTCCAACCAGTCGGTCACAGTCACCACGGACAAGGGTGGCTCTGCCACCCAGGAGGGACTCACGCTTCGTCCGTTCTATTAAGTCAATAGCAAAAATTAACCAATCAAATATGTATCTATGATGAAAAAAATCTTATTATTAGTACTAATCTCATTCAACCTGATTCCGATCTATGCTCAAAGCACGGATTTCGATGAGACGGTGAAAGAAAAGAACAATGTCTTGTTCGTTGGTCCGAAGGTGGGTGTTACTTTCACCTCCATGACACAGCCCAAGGAGGTCGATCTCTATGATGGTAATGGGCTGGGACTCTCCGGTGGTCTTCAGGCCAAGACTCGTTTTGGACGTGCAACGGAGAACTCTGTCGCTGGCACAGGCCTGTTTGGAGTCGCTTTGGAATTGAAATACAAGCAGAACAAGGTCAAAACAACTGCTGACAAAGACCTCACCATCAGTTATTTTGAGGTTCCCGTGCTGGCTCAGATTTATCCTCTTGCTCACATGAGCGGCGTTAATCCGCTTTATGTTGAGCTTGGTGCAGCCTTCGCTGGCACACTGTCTAAGAGCCCAAGTGAACTCACAGTTACCAATCCTGCGCTCTATTCTGAATTTACTTATCACACAGGCGAGCTCAAGGGTTTTGACGTCAGAGGGATTGTGGGCCTTGGCTATACGGTCCCCAACGTGGGCTTCGACATCAATGCTCGTTACTATCTGGGCACCTGCAAGCTGGCCAAGAACTTTCCTTGTAAGATGAATTCCTTCGAGGTCTCTGTCGCTTACCTTTTCAATGTCGCCGATTTCTAACATTTACAGAAAAGATATCATTATGAAAACCATCAAATATTCCATTCTGGCTCTTGCCACTCTTTTTGTGGGAGCGTTTACTTCTTGTTCCAACGACGAGATACCTATTGAAGTCACCTCTGCCGTCATTCAAAACGCTCTGACCGTTCAGATTAATCCACAAGAACTGTATTCCAGTTATACCTTTGAAGACAATGCTCACGACATCACGCAGTTGTCTGAGCATTATCGTACCTTCTTTTCGGAACACGATATGTGTATCGAGGCGCGTGTCTTGCTCTACGATGCACAAACCGAGGAACTTGTAGATTCCATCAAGAAGTTTGTTTCCTCCTCTAACCGAATTACCGCAACGGCAAACCTTCGCCCCGGCACCTACTATGCTGTGACCATACTGAACTTTGCCAATGCCAATAGGTCCAACTCTGCAGCTTTTCATCCTCGCTGCAACCTGCGTAACTTCGATAGGCTGTCAACCTGTGAGCTGGTGCCGACATCCTATAGCGAAAGGAGTCCTAAGACCTTAGACCGGTGGAACATCATCTCCACCTCTACAGACATGGTCACCATCAGCCCTACTCAGCCCACTCAGCTGAACGTCACTACACATCCTCTGGGAGCTATCATCTACGATTATTTCCAGAACTTTATGTATCAGAGTCCTACCTCTGGCACGGTCGGTGACAACCAGATACGGCAATTGTCCCTATATGCCAGAAGAAGAGCCAGCTCCTATAACATTGACCCGCACGCTTCGTCCAAGTTCAACTACTTTTCAGAAACCTCTTCCAACCAGTGGTATTATCTGCAAAACTTCGCCCCCTCATACTTCGACGCCAGTTGGGATTATTTCCGTACGAACCTCGTTGGCTGGACTTATGTTCTTCAAGACAATGTGACACTCTGTTTTGGCTACATGAAGGAAAACAGCACAGGCTTTACTCAGGTGGGCGAGTTCACAACCACGCTCACACCTGGCAACACCTATCTTGCCTATTGGGACTATCTTCGGTCTAATTCCCCATACTTCGGCCCGGCAACCAATGATGAGTGGGTTTCTTACACACCTATATCGGTCTCGCTCTATGAAGAGTTCCCCGTCGTCATCGGACAGTCTGGGGCCACTGATGTGAAGAACATTATGTCAAACCTTGGCTATACGCTTGAATCAGAGGAAACAGAGGAAACACACTTTCTCATGTATGGTGGAAAATTACTCGCTGAAAATATCTTCTTCGTCTTCTCCGATGAAGGAAAGCTCAACTATATCCTTTACTATTTCGATCCCGAAGTTGCCAGCTTAAACAACCTGAAGACCTATGTGCAATCAATGGGCTATACTTACTATGATACATATGACAGTGAGGACCCGAACATCAGTGCGCTGACCTACTACCGCAAGGGCGATACCTCGCTCTATGTTGCCGTCTATTCGAGAGTGTTGGACGGTGTGACTTACAACAATGTGGAGTATATTGATGAAAATTACCCTGTTCAGGCCCGTCCAATGAGGTTGAAAGCAGCCAGATCCAAAGCTCCCCTGCGTATTCGCTAAGCCTTCAGGTGACTTATGGCCGCAAAAGACTTGCGGCTCTGATGCTCAACAGAGAAGTTCCCGACGCTGTGTCGTTCTGACCACCGTCGGGATCTTCGCGTTTTGTGTCCGTTGTCCATTAGCGGCCTTGTAAGTACTGCTTTAGTCAGTGTTTTTTGCACAAACTATTCGGAAGATTTGGAAGTTTCAACCGGATGTTGTACTTTTGCGGTGTAAAGAGAAAGACGATGAAGATTAGTTCTTGCAATTTGATGAGACTCCTTTTCTGGGTTGTTTTATTTTTGATGTCAGCAGATATGCAGGCCCAGCAATCCAAGTATTTAGACACCAATGCACCGTTAGAGGAGCGTGTAGCTGATGCCTTGAGCCGTATGACGCTTCAAGAGAAAATCAAACTCGTTCATGCACAGAGTAAGTTTACTTCTGCTGGCGTACCGCGGTTGGGCATTCGGCAGCTCAATATGGACGATGGACCTCATGGGGTGCGCGAGGAACTCGACTGGAATGAGTGGAAGACTGCCAACTGGACCAACGACTCCATTGTGGCGTTACCTTCGCTCACCTGCCTGGCTGCCACTTGGAACCCCGCTCTGGCCTCGCTCTACGGACATTCGGTGAGCGAAGAGTTTGCTTTCCGTGGCAAAGACGTGATGCTCGGCCCGGGGGTGAACATCCAGCGAACGCCGCTCAACGGACGGGCCTTCGAATACATGGGCGAAGACCCTTATTTGGCTTCTGAAATGGTGGTGCCCTATATACAGGAACGTAAGACACCGTTGCTTCCGCTCACTCCCGAAAAGCTTGCCGGCCTTCGCGTGCTCATTGTTGGTGAGAATGCCACGCGCAGTCTTACCCTTGGCGGCGGTTCCAGCGAACTGAAAACACTCCAAGAAGTTTCTCCCTTCGAAGCCCTGCAACAGACTATCGAGGAAGCCAACAAATCACTCCCCTCTTTCGAGAGGGGCTCGGGGGTGGGGCTTCAGGGTTACACCTCCGGACGTGCCCTCTACGACAAGGTGGATGAAGTCGATCCCGCCGAACAGCAACGACTGCACGATGAGGCTATCGAGCAGGCACGGCAGGCACACCTTATTATATATATAGGCGGCATGAACAAAAACCGCCGGCAGGACTGTGAGAACGGCGACCGCGAAGACTATAACCTCTCGTTCGGACAAAACCAGCTCATTGCCGACCTTGCCGCGCTGCCCGCCCCAATGGTGGTGGTCACCTTTGGCGGCAACCCCTACGCCATGCCGTGGCTCAACCAGGTGGAGGCGCTTGTGCATTGCTGGTATCTGGGCAGCGAGTCGGGAACGGCTTTAGCCAATGTGCTCACCGGTAAGGTGAACCCCAGCGGGAAGCTCCCCGTCACCTTCGCCCGCCAATACGAGGATTATCCATACGTGAAGTACGGGCAGGAGGCTTACCCGGGCATCAACAAACAAGTGCATTATCGCGAAGGCGTGTTCGTGGGTTATCGTGGCTTTGAGAAAAATAAGAAACGTGCGTTGTTCCCCTTCGGCTACGGACTTTCCTATACCACCTTCCGTTACGGAAAGCCACAGGTTTCTTCCACTGCCGAGGGCTGGCAGGTGGAAGTGGATGTTACCAACACCGGCTCACGCGATGGCAAAGAGGTGGTGCACACCACCGTGCGTTCACCATTGCTCGTAACAGCTACCAACACTGGTCGGAGACTGCCCATGCCTGGCAGCCCGTGCCTGGCAACCTGAAAGCCTATATCTGCTCCAGTGCCGAGGATGTGAGAGGCAGCGTGACTTTCAAGTGATTTAGGGGGCTTGTTCTTTTCTTGTTCCGTTAACCTAAATTAACTGTTTTTATTCTTTTGTTAGCACAAAAGTGGTTACTTTTGTTCCGAACTTGGGCTTCTATGTATTTAACTAAACCAATAATAATAATTAAAATAAACTAATCGAGATGAAACGAAACTATCTAAAACCTTTGTGTGAGAAAGTACCCTTGCGTGGCCTAAGGCTATTGAGTGCCTCGCAGAACATAAACTACCAAGAGAGGGCTGTGTCGCAATTCTCCCGTGAATCTGATAACTTTGTGGACGACGACGGAGCCGTTTCTCCCCGCTCCGTTTGGGATGACTAAACTAACTTTTTAACAATCAAACCAAAGTACTTTATGAAAAGAATTACTACAATATTCATGTTCCTCATGCTCGTATGCATGGGGGCGGGAGCATTGACACCGGTAACATCAATTACGAGTGGTAAAGCTTATTATTTTTACAATTCTCGTTTTGGTCAATACATAAACACAAGTTTGCAAACTGATGCTTGTCTTTTTAATGGCATCAAGTTTACGCTTACAGAAAGTGATGGAAACTACAACATCTATTCAGCCGATAAGGGTGGATATTTAACTTGGGGAACATTGAGCGATGGAATAGCTCCAACCATTTCAGCGGAAACAAGTGAAAATACCCTTTGGACTATTGATGTTCAAAGTGGAACCATTATGAATATATACCCAAAAGGACAGACCAATAAAGAATTAATAAGTCAATCAACAAATGCTGGCAAAGATATTGTTCTATATGGTTGGGACAACCAAGGTGGTCAATGGTATATATATGAAGCTGACGATTTCGAGGAAGAATACGCTCACGCAGATTTAAATAGAGCTGTGTCAGCTATAACATCAGGGAATCAATATCGTATTTTCACGGAGTTCGGTAATAGTAATACAAAATACTATCTGAAGGATGATGGAACTTTGACAGCTTCTGAGGTAGAAGCATGTTATTTTACATTTACGGCAACCACGGGAACATATTACGCTCCTGCTGGAAAAGCTTGGAGAATAACATCAACTCCGGGTAAATACTTTACAAATGGAAGTCAGAGTGATGGGGTTGCAGTGTTTCGTGGAAGCATCAACACGACAACAGGACAAAATAGAGACACCTTTGAAGGGCAAGTGTTATTTTTGAACGCATCTGGCAAATATGCTATTCGTTCTACAAATAATCGAAACAATAGCGGGTATGCGGATAATTCTTATTGGATGGTTGATGACACCAATGATGATGGAGTGCCAGAAGCTGGTTATTGCACAACTTTAGAAGAAAAACACTATGATTGGCAATTGGAAGCACCATCGGGCTATATTACATATAATTTATATTATAATGGTGAGAAATTAGCTACCAACGATGATGTACCAAAGGTGTTAGGTGCTGCCTCAGCATCATTGCCTTATGGATGGAATTGCGCTTATTGCAATCTGTCATATTCTCCATCTACTATTGAGGCTTCAACAAAAAGCGTTGATGTTACATTGACATGGGATGGTCCATTTGAAATCTCTTCCGGTTTTGATGGTGCCACATGGTATTATGTGTATTTTAACAGAGCCAATGGAAAAAAATACTGGCAAATGGATCCCAATACGACACCTTATCCTGATAAGACAAGTAAGCCTAGTGTTTCCGAGGCTCTATGGGCATTTACAGGAAATCCATATGATGGTATAAAAGTAATGAATGCACGAGCAGGAGATGGCAAATATTTGAAAAAAACAGGGAGTTCAAGTGGCAATGCTATTACGATGCAAGAAGGTGGTGACACCTGGGTTATCGGTACGGGTGATGGTGGATTTACTCTAAAGGAAGACGGGACATATGTTTTCATCCATGATTATAGTACTCAACTAGCTGTTTGGAATAACACAGCTGCTGCTACTGATAAAGGATCTGCCATTGTTGTTGAAGATGCGGCTCCTGTAAAAGTTACCTATAAACTCACCTACAATGGTAATGTAATCTCTTCATACACGAAGGATTTGTACGAATTGGTGGGTGCGACAGCTGCTGCTCCTTATGATTGGGAATTGCCTGCATATTGCTCTTTCGGCTCATGCACACCTGCAACGATTACAGCAGAGACAACAGAAGTGACAATTCCTTTGAATTGGAATGGGCCGTTCGATTTCTCGACAGACTATGCCCATGCCAAATGGTATTATCTGGGTATCAACCGAAGTACGGCTGACAATCCTGAGTATTGTGTGTACTCTGCCTCTACTCCTTATCAGCTTGTGTCACTTGAGGATGCACAATCTGCCGGATATAATGGCATTTGGGCTTTCGTGGGCAATCCATACGACGGGGTGAGAATTGTCAACCACGGTTCTGGTGAAGGATATTATCTGAATTTATCAAACTACCCAAGTATGGTCAATGCAACATACCCCACATATAGTCTATTGCGTATCAAGGCACATACCAACGGAGCTGGATTCACATTGGATAATGACGACTACTACTTGTGCAATTACAACACAGGAGATGGAGGATTGAGAATCTTTGCTGCAGCATCGGCAGCTTACCACCAGACCTGCATTACAGTATCGGCAGTACCCTATAAGACGTTGGAACTTCTTGACTTGGAAGCTTATGCGAATTCTCACGCTCTTGGTCAGTACTTTGGTGTTGATGAAACAGCTTATAATAACACGGTCGTAGCTGTTAATGCGCAAGAGACTGTAACAGAATCAGATTATAATACATTCTCATCAATGATGTCAGGATACATGAACCCTCGTCTTCCCGAATCGGGCTACTATCGAATCAAGAGTAGTGGCTCACGTGGACGAACATCGTATATTACTTATGGTAAACTGAGTGATGAAAAAGGAATTGGTTTGTTGACCACAGCCAATGACAAGAATGGCGATTACGGAACTGTTATTAAGCTGACTCGTGTTGGTTCGAGCAAAAACTACAAAATATCCGTACAGGGGTTGAATGTTCAGGTACATTCTGGTGACAACACTCTTTTTACTGCTACAGAAAGTGCTGCCCCGAGCTTTGCGTTTAACCATATAAGCCTGTCAGGAAAATGTAGTATTAATGATGGGTCAACAACACATGGATATTTGCATGAGGCAAATTGGTATAACTCAACAACAGGACTGAATGGAGTCGTAGGTTGGGATGAAGGCGATGGTTCTAATGCTTCGACTTGGAGTCTTGAAGATGTCTCAACAATTTCCGTTACCATGAACGATGGCGGTGACGACCACACCTACGCAACTCTCTATCTGCCCTTCGGTGTAACAATCGATAGCGGAAGTGACGTGGATGCTTACATTATGACCATCGATGGCGATGTGGCAATCGGCACCAACATTGGCAAGGACATTCCTGCTAATACAGGTGTTATCTTGAAGGGTACAGATGCAAGTGTCACCCTGACTATCAATGACGATGCAACAGCAACGACCACAGAAAATGACCTTGAAGGAACTTGTGTCGTCAAGGACGCTCGTGAGGGTGATGAAGGCGTTTATGATCTGGTACTCGGTAAAGGCACGACCAGCAATACGCTCGGCTTCTATTTGGCTCCGGAAGGTAGAAAGCTGGCAGCTAACAAGGCTTATCTGCCCTACAGACCTGCTGCTGCCGGTGCACGTGTCAACGGCTTTGCTATCCAGTGGGACGACGAGACAACCGGCATTCGTAGCATCGACAACGGAAAGCAGAGCGTGAAGAACGGTGCTATCTACGACCTCCAGGGTCGCAAAGTGGCTAACCCCAGCCGTGGCATGTATATCATCAATGGCCGTGTTGTCGTGGTGAAGTAAAGGCCCTCTCCCGACCCCTCCCTATAGGGCGGGGAAGAAAGCCAACGAAGCAAAAGAGGATATGCCATAGTGATGGCATATCCTCTTTTGCTTGAAAACAAAGAAACAGAAATTCTTAACTCATACCCTTTACTTGCCGTAGGCAATACTTCTTTACTTTTGTGCAAATAATTTGCAGGTTTGAAAAGATATTAATACCTTTGTATCTTAATTTTAAAAAAGCATGAGATACACAATAGAGCAGATTGCGACGCTGATAGGCGCACGCCAGTTGGGAATGGGGAAGAGTGAGATCAGCTACCTGCTGACTGACAGCCGTTCGCTGAGCTTCCCGGAAGAGACCTTGTTCTTCGCCCTGCGCACGTCACGCAATGACGGTCATAAATATATTTCGGAACTGTATCGGCGCGGTGTGCGCAACTTTGTCATCCAGCAACACGATTTTCCTATCGCTGACTTCGACAAGGCCAACTTCCTTGTTGTGCCCGATACGCTGCGCGCCCTGCAGCGGTTGGCCGAGCGCCATCGTGACGAGTTCGGCATCGATGTGGTGGGCATCACGGGCTCTAACGGTAAGACCATGGTGAAGGAGTGGCTCTACCAGACTCTGCGCAGACGGCAGGGAGGCACTGTCACTCGGTCGCCGCGCAGCTACAACTCGCAGATCGGTGTGCCGCTCTCCGTGTGGTTGCTGGACGAGCACACGAGCATAGGCCTTTTTGAAGCTGGCATCAGTCAGCCTGGAGAGATGGATGCTCTGCGCGATATCATCCAGCCAACGATTGGCGTGTTCACCTGTCTGGGAACTGCCCACCAGGAGAACTTCCGCTCCATGGAAGAGAAGTGCAAGGAGAAACTGCTGCTCTTCCATGATGCCAAAGCCTTGGTCTATCCGTCTGACGATGATGTCGTGAGCCGTTGCATACGTCGCTCTGCCTTCCGTGGGGAGCGCGTCGGCTGGTCTCGCACCGACAGCAGGGCGGAGTTCTTTGTCAAAGATCAGCATGCCGATGATGACGGAAAGGCTCAGACCACAGTCGTCTCCTACGTCTGGAAAGGCACCCCAGGGCAATACACCATACCTTTTATTGACGAGGCATCCGTGGAAAACAGCATCACCTGTGCCGCCACGGCTCTCTACTTAGGGGTGACACCCGAGGAGCTGGCCGTCAGCATGTCACAGTTAGAGCCTGTGGCCATGAGACTCGAGGTGAAACAGGGGCAGCGGGGACTCATCCTTATCAACGACTCTTACAATAACGACATCAATGCTCTGGACATTGCCCTCGACTTCATGCATCGCAGGACGCAGGGAAATGCCGGAAGAGGAACACTCGTCTTGAGCGATATTTTCCAGAGTGGTGAGACCCCGCAGGTGCTCTATCAGCAGGTCTCCAATCTCTGTGTAGAGCGTGGCGTGAAGAAGTTTATCGGTATTGGCGACGAGATATCGTCGCAGGCAGCCAGCATTGCCGTGGGCGAGAAATATTTCTTTCATAGCGTTGAACAATTTATGCAGAGCAAGGTCTTTCGCAGCCTGCACGATGAGGTCGTCCTGCTGAAGGGAGCCCGTAGCTTCGGCTTCGACCACATCAGCGAGCAGTTAGAACAGAAGGTCCATGAGACCATACTGGAGGTGAACCTCTCTGCTGTGGTCGATAACCTCAACTACTACCGTTCTTTCCTGAAACCAGACACCAAGATGGTCTGTATGATCAAGGCCGATGCATACGGGGCAGGGGCTGAGGAGATTGCCAAGACCTTGCAGGACCATCATGTCGATTACCTGGCTGTGGCTGTTGCCGACGAAGGCGTGGCACTGCGCAAGGCGGGCATCAAGGCCAATATCATGGTGATGAACCCCGAGATGTCGTCCTTTAAGACTCTCTTTGACTACGACTTGGAGCCAGAGGTCTATTCCTTCCGGCTCATGGATGCTCTCATCAAGGCTGCCCGCCGGGAGGGCATCACGGGTTGGCCGGTCCACATCAAGCTCGACACGGGTATGCACCGCCTTGGCTTCAGCCTGGAAGAGGTGGACGAGGTCGTAGAGCGGCTGCACCACCAGATGGCCATCGTCCCACGGTCGGTATTCTCCCATTTCGTTGGCTCCGACTCCGATGACTTCAACGACTTCTCGGAACGCCAGTTCGCCATCTTCGACGAAGGGAGCAAGAAGCTTCAGGCAGCCTTCTCGCACAAGATACTGCGCCACATCTGCAACTCTGCCGGCATAGAGCATTTCCCCGGGCACCAGCTTGACATGTGCCGCCTGGGCATCGGACTCTATGGGGTCGATCCTTATGAGCCTAATGGGGCTAATGTGACCAATGAGACCAATGGGGCTAATGTGATCAATGAGACCCATGGAGCCCACGGGCCACTCAGGTGCGTGAGCACCCTCAAGACAACCATCCTTCAGCTACGCCGTGTGCCGGCTGGAGACAGCATTGGCTACAGCCGCAAGACGGTGGTTGATCGCGACAGCGTCATCGGTGCCATCCCCATTGGCTATGCTGACGGTCTGAACCGTCGTCTGGGCAATCGTCGCGGCTACTGTCTGGTGAACGGCCAAAAGGCTCCTTACGTTGGAAACATCTGTATGGACGTTGCCATGATTGACGTGACAGACATTGATTGCCATGAGGGAGACACGGTGGAGATTTTCGGCAACGACCTTCCTGTCAGCATGCTCTCCGACCTGTTGGAAACCATTCCCTATGAGGTGCTCACCAGTGTTTCCAACCGCGTCAAGCGAATCTACTTCGAAGAGTAATGCCCTGAGCATGTAAAAGATCATCATGAACTTAACTGCAAGGGGGTGTGTCAAAATATGACTATTACATCTTGTAAGTAATAAATTGTTAGTAATAGCGCGGGCTGAAAGCCCAACAAGCCAATAGCCCAGGGTAACACCCTGGGTAATGGGTATACAAAGAAATGTCGCCCTGAAAAGGGCAAAAGCACTGAAAATGAAATGCTTTTGCCCTTACAGGGCGACACTCTTGTTGATTTTATTCTACCCAAGGCGTTGCCTTGGGCTATTGGCTTGTTGGGCTTTCAGCCCGTCTTTCAGTGAACAATCTTTCAAATTGTAAGTTAGCAAATGGCATACTTGAATATTGACACACTCCCTAAATTGTGCCGTTTCATCCGCTCAACCCTGCTCTTTCAAGAAGTAATATAATTTATTTTACTTTCCAAAATAATTTATTTTACTTTGCAATATAATTTATTTTACTTTGCAATATAATTTATTTTACTTTGTAATATAATTTATTTTACCTTTTAAAAGCTTTGCTTTCAGGTCTTAGAAGCTTTGCTTTGAGCTGAAGAAAGATGTGCTCTGTTATTGTGATGGGAGTGAAGTGGAGGAAGCGGGAATCATTCTGCGGAGCGTTAAACTTCCCAAAATGGCTTGTCGGTTACACCTTTTCTATGTATCTTTGTGGGCTCATCATGTGATTTTTAGACTATGAGATATTGGAAAATATTGTTTTTGTTGGTTGTTGCCATGTTGGTTTGCAACACGGCAGAGGCCCAACTGTTTAAGAAGTGGAAGAAGAAAAAGGTGAAGACAGAGGTTGCCATGGAGCAATCGCAGGTTGTGAACACCGACACACTGCAGCTGCCAATGGCCGACATCTCGTCTTGTCGGGACAACCGGCTGAACCGCATGGCCTTTCTTGACATTCCTCTCGGCATCAGTGCCAAAGGCTTTCATGAACGGCTGACGAAACAGGGATTCAGTGAACCCACTGACCAGCAGGGACACTACTATCTGTATCAGGGTAGGGCGCTGGGTGAGACCGTGCGTGTCATACTCATGCAGAGCGACAGCACGCACACCGTGTATGCCGTTGACCTTGAGGAGTCTGCCATCCGTCCAAGTGAGAGTGAGGTGCGCAGGCGCTTCCAGGAGCTGAAACAGGAGCTGACAAAAGTATATGGAAAAGGCTATGTCTGCAACAATGGCGAACAGTATGTCATCAACACGCAGTTGGGCACCGTGACGCTGCACTATGAGCGCACAACCGGCGGTGGCGGCTTTGTGGTGGGCTATGCCATAGAAGACGCGAAGGCCGATGCACAGGCCTTTGCCGAGGCAGAGTGGCAGGCGGCTGAGGAGCAGCCGCGAAGGATCACGGAGCGTGGGCTGGCCGAAATGCTTCTCCACAGTGATATGGCTGGCATAGCGCAGCTCATCATGCAGGCAGGCACGCCGCAGAAAGCCCGTGCAGCCTTGGCCGTCTATGACTATACGGTGGGACGAGAGACTGCTGCCGTGCTACCCGCAGAATTCTTGATGGGAGCCTACAAAGCCAAGGTCAGCATCGGTAAGAAGGCCAGAGAGATTACATCGGTGACCGTTACGGCCAACGATACGCCCGAGCTCGTCAAGGCCGACCTGCTAAGGATGGGCTACACCGAAAAGGAAGGCTCCTATACCAACGGAGTACTGAACGCCAGGTTGCAGACGGCGGCCGACAACACACTGACGTTGACGATGTCGAGACCCGGCACGGCGAAGTCTGCCAAACCTGTGCGGCGGGGGCGTCGCAGATAGGAGAGGCAGAGGCAGGCTGTCAAGTTTGTCAGCTGATGGAAAAAACAGCCTTTTCACTTGGGGAATCATTGAAAAATGATTATCTTTGTCGGAAATTCAGAATAAACTTAAAACCCAAAAACTACGAACATGAAAAAGATGATGAAACTTGCCCTGATGGCTACAATGGTTTTCAGCGTAGCCATGACGTTCTCCTCATGCAGCAGTGACGACGATGCTCCCATGGCGCTCACTACCAACGACAAGCTGGTAAATATGATTGTCGGCACATGGACGGTGGAGCCCGGATATTATGAAACGAACAATACCTATACCTATGCTGTCTCCCACATGACAGTGACTGCCAGCAGACAGGCTATCGACAACACCGACCAGACCGCCTATACCATTCGTGTGAGCATTGGCACGAATGCCGTCTCCATCACCTACGATGTGGCAACGCAGTCGGAGCAACGCATAACGACCCCTTACGACTATTCCTGGAGTAAGACTTTCCTGGAGAATCCAGACGGGCTGTCCAATGCCCTGGGCGTCACACAACTGGGCAACTTCTACTATCGTCTGGTCACAGACAACAGTTACCAGTTCTCTAAGGATGGCGTGAAGTGGTACACAGCCACCAGGGCCGGACACACCGTGGATTAATCATTAGACATATTTTAAGAAGAATAAGAAAATTTTATGGAACAGGTATTTTCCTACATCATCAGTCTGGGCGCCAGTGTGATGATGCCTATTTTGTTTACAATCATCGGGTTGTGCATCGGCATGAAATTCGGTAAGTCGCTCAAGTCGGGACTCTACGTCGGAGTAGGATTCGTGGGACTGGGCATCGTAACGGCTCTGCTTACCAACAACTTCGAAGGACCTCTGAAGGAGATCTCCAAGCTCTACGACCTGGAGCTTCAAGTCTTTGACATGGGCTGGCCAGCTGCGGCTGCTGTGGCCTATGGCACAGCGGTGGGAGCACTCATCATCCCTATATGTCTGGGTGTGAATCTGCTGATGCTGCTTACCAAGTGCACGCGCACCATCAACATCGACCTGTGGAATTACTGGCACTTTGCCTTCATCGGGGCCGTGGCCTACTTCGTGATGGGTCAGAGCCTGTTGTGGGGGTACTTCGCCGCCATCGTGTGTTATATCGTCACGCTGGTGATGGCCGACCTCACAGCAGAGAAGTTCCAGCAACACTACGACCTGCAGGGCATTTCCATACCGCAGCCTTTCTGTCAGAGCTTTACGTTGTTTGCCGTGGGCATCAACTGGCTGCTTGACCGCATCCCCGGTTTCTCGAAGCTTGACATCGACGCCGAGGGACTGAAGCGTAAGTTCGGCGTGCTGGGCGAACCCTTGGTGCTGGGCGTCATCGTGGGCGTGCTCATCGGGTGGGCCGCACAGCTCGACATCAAGAAAGTGTTGTTCCTCGGTGTGACAATGGGTGCCGTGATGGAGCTCATTCCTCGCATCACTTCCCTGTTTATCGACGGTCTGAAGCCCATTGCAGAAAAGACGCAGGAGGTGGCCAAAAAGCGTTTCGGCGGTATGAAGGTCTATATCGGCATGTCGCCGGCATTGGTCATCGGCCATCCCACGACGTTGGTGTGTTCCGTCATTCTCATACCCGTCATCCTGGCCATCGCTGTGTTTATACCCGGCAACCAGTTCTTGCCCCTGGCATCGTTGGCCGGCATGTTCTATCTCTTCCCCCTGATTCTTCCCTATACGAAGGGTAACGTGGTGAAGAGTCTTGTCATCGGTCTGGTGGCCCTCATCGTGGGACTCTATTTCGTGACCGATATGGCTTCAGCTTTCACCTTGGCAGCCAATGAGGTCTATAAGACAGACCCGACAGCATCGGCAGCAAAGATTCCTGAAGGCTTCCTGGGCGGCGCCCTTGATTTTGCGTCGTCGCTTCTCGGCTATGTCATTTATGCCTGCGTGAAATACCTCCAGTGGATAGGCATGGGCATCCTCTCACTCGTCACCGTCGTCATGATGGTTTGGAACCGCATGCGTATTGTGAAAGATGAAAAAAATAAATAAACAACCTATCAACATGAAAAAAGTTTTTATCGTTTCTGCCCTGCTCATGGGCGCGCTGGGCTTGCACGCCCAGCAGGATGTGAAGTTCCAGACGGCTTGCCATCCGGAAGATGTGAAGCACTATGACACCAAGACGCTGCGCGACCGTTTCGTGATGGAGAAAGTGATGGAGGCCGACAAAATCCACCTGACCTACTCTCATTACGACCGCTTCATCTTCGGTGGTGCCATGCCGGTGACTAAAGACTTGAAACTGGAGAACTTCCTGGAATTGGGACTCGATGTTGACCCCACCATCAAAGACAAATATTTCCTCTATAACCGTGAGCTCGGCGTGGTGAACTGCGGCGAGGGCGACGGATGGGTTATCGTCGATGGAAAGGAGTATGCCCTGTCACCCAAAGAGGCCCTCTACATTGGGCGTGGCCACATTGGAAAAGACAAGGATGTGAACAAAGAGGTGATTTTCCGCTCAAAGGATGCTCAGAAGCCTGCCAAGTTCTACCTGAACTCTGCTACGGCCCATCAGCACTATAAGACTCAGTGGATAACCCTCGACGGTCGGAAAGGTTCACTAAAAGCTGCCGTCTGGGGACCAGTGGGCTCCTTGGAAGAGTGTAATAACCGTACGGTGTATAAGCTCATTGTAAACGACGTGCTGGAGGAAGGACCCTGCCAGCTGCAACTCGGTTTGACCCAACTGAACCCGGGTGCTGCCTGGAACACCATGCCGCCCCATACCCATGGACGTCGCATCGAGGCCTACTACTACTTCAACCTCCCCGAAAAACAGACCATTGCCCACATCATGGGCGAGCCGCAGGAGAGCAGGGTGGTATGGCTGCATAACGAACAAGCCATCATGTCGCCAGAGTGGAGCATCCACGCTGCAGCCGGTACCTACTACTATACCTTCATCTGGGGTATGGCCGGTGAGAACTTGTACTACAACGACAAAGACAACATTCCCGTTATAGACATCAAGTAAAATGAGTCCCATGCAACCATCCACAAAGATGTCCAACTATCGTTGGGTAATCTGTTCCATGTTGTTCATGGCCACCACCATCAACTACATGGATCGTCAGGTGTTGTCTTTACTCAACACCAACTATATCTCTACGGAGTTTCACTGGGATAATGATGACTATGGTACCATCACTGCCATCTTCTCTCTCTTCTATGCTTTCATCTCGCTCTTTGCCGGACGCTTCATAGACTGGATGGGCACTAAGAAAGGTTATATATGGGCTATTGTCGTGTGGAGTATCGGTGCTTGTCTGCACGCAGGTTGTGGCGTTGCCACCTGTTGGTTGAACGACATTGACAGCATAGAAACCCTGCGCATGGTCGAGAAGGCCTCACAGGTGGGCCTCTTCGGGCTGACTGCCAGCGTGTGGCTTTTCATCGGTTGTCGCATGATTCTGGCTATGGGTGAGTCGGGCAACTTCCCTGCAGCCATCAAGGTCACTGCTGAGTATTTTCCCAAGAAAGACCGTGCCTTGGCCACCTCCATCTTCAATGCCGGTGCTTCTATCGGAGCCCTGATAGCACCGCTCACTATCCCGGCACTGGCTGACGCCTTCGGCTGGGAAATGGCCTTCATCATCATCGGTGTCATCGGCTTTGTGTGGGCAGGAGTCTGGGTGTTTGTCTATACGTCACCAGCCAAGAGTCCTTTTGTCAACAAAGCAGAGCTCATCTATATCGAATCCGACAAAGATGCAGAAACGAGTCAAGCTGAAACCCCAAACAATGCTGATGATGAAATCAAGTTGTCTCTTTGGGATTGCTTTAAGTACCGGCAGACATGGGCTTTTATCATGGGCAAACTGTTTACCGACGGTGTGTGGTGGTTCTTCCTCTTCTGGGCACCTGACTATTTCAACTCACTGGGCTATCCTGTCACCACCATGACGGGTAAGATGTTGCTCTTTGTGCTCTACCTCATCGTAACGGTAGTCAGCATCTATGGCGGATATCTGCCCAAGCTGTTTGTTGAGAAGCGTGGCATGAATCCCTACATTGGCCGCATGCGTGCCATGTTGATATTTGCATTCTTCCCCATCTTTGCCATGTTTGCCCAGCCCCTGTCCGGAATTTCCCCATGGATACCAGCCGTCATCATCGGTCTGGCAGGAGCAGGTCATCAGGCTTGGTCGGCGAACCTGTATTCTACCATTGGCGACATGTTCCCCAAATCGGCAGTGGCAACCATCACCGGTATCGGAACGATGTTTGGCGGTCTTTGCAGCTTTGCCATCAACAAGATTTCCGGTGTGTTGTTCGACTATGCTGAAGCCCAAGGCGAGGCCTTTGCCTTCTTTGGCGAGACAGGCAAGCCTGCCGGCTACATGATTGTGTTCTGCTATTGTGCCGTGGCTTACCTCATCGGGTGGGTTGTCATGAAGATGCTTGTACCGAAGTATAAACCTATTGAAGTAAGTTAAGGTTGTCCTACTCATATCATTGTTGTCCTCACGGCCTTGCAGCCGTGAGGACAACAGTTTTTTTTTCTCACTTTTCCCCCATTTTCTCTTCCTTTTTTGAAGGAAAAACTGCGATTTAAGAAATATTAACTCATTTCCTCACAATTTCCTCACACCCCGCAAAGCCTTTGTTTATCGGCATCTCAGCTCGCAGAATGAGGAAATGAGGAAAAAATCAAAAAAAAAACTTTCTGAGTGCGCGCACGCGCGCGCGAGAGAACTTTCTTTTTCGTGATGATGATTTGTTGTTCACTTCTCCATGAATCCCTGTTTCTGGAGAGCTTGCAGCAGGGTGGCAGAGAGGGCTTCGTTGTCTTTGCGGGTGTAGCGGCAGTCGGTGAAAACTTGAGCAAGGGTTTGCTTCTGGTTGATGCGTACGAACTCCTGGTTCTCGGGCAATGACTCTTTCTCGCGGTAGAGGGCGTCGATGCGCTCGGGGGTGTAGTCCTGATAGGTTTCTTCATGGACGATGGCCTCCAGCGGCAGGCGGTCGGAGAGGGCGGGGGTCTCATCGGGCCAGCCCAGCGTGATGGTGGCAACGGGGAAGACCAGACGGGGCAGTTGCAGGATGTCGATGAGCTGGCTGGGCATATAGACGGTGGTGCCCAGGTAGCAGAGTCCCAGTCCGGCTTCTTCTGCCAGGTTGCAGAAGGTCTGACAATATAATAAGGTGTCGGAGGCGGCATTGATAAATGAGAGAAGATTGTCATAGCCTGGCGCAGCCTGTCGCTCTTCTGCCCAGCGGGTGGTGCGCCGGAAGTCGGCGCAGAAGGTCAGCACCACCGGTGCTTGACAGACCATCGGCTGATTGAAGTGGGCGGGAGCAAGGCGGGCTTTCATCTCCTTGGAACGTGTTACGATGACGCTGTAGAGCTGCAGGTTGCCCATGGTCTGAGTGCGCTCGGCTTCGGTGAGCAGTCGGTTGAGCAGTTGGGGCTCAACATCACGGTTGGCATATCGGCGAATGCTTCTTCTGGTATTGATGGTTTCCATTTTGTGTATTGATTTCTCTATTTTGATACAAAGGTATAAAAAAGATGAAAGATGGAAGATGAAAGATGAAAGTTTTTTGTAATTTTGCAAACAAATCAAAAGAGCTGTTGTCAATGGATTACCAAGAAATAAACAAAATGGAAGTTACCGAGGTGCGTCCGAAGGAACTGGAATGTGATGTGGTCCGCTTCCAAAACAATAAAGAGAAGTGGGTGGCCTTTGTCGGTCTGCTCAACAACCGTCCCTATGAAATCTTCACGGGACTGCAGGATGACGAAGAGGGTATCGTGCTTCCTAAGACTGTGACCAAGGGGAAAATCATTAAGCAGATCAATGAAGACGGGACTAAACGCTATGACTTCCAGTTTGAAAACCGTCGTGGCTATAAAATTACGGTGGAAGGCCTCTCTGAGAAATTTAATCCAGAATGTTGGAACTATGCAAAGCTGATTTCCGGGGTCTTGCGCTACGGGATGCCTATCGACCATGTGATCAAGTTGGTTTCCTCACTCGACCTGCGCGACGAAAGTATCAATACATGGAAGTCTGGTGTGGTTAAGGCTTTGAAGAAGTATTCTTCAGAGGGTTCTGCTGATGAAAGCATGACGGAATATCCGGACGGAAAGGTGTCTGATTGAAATCCCGCAAGGTATGATCGTAAAAGAAGGAACGGTCTTGCTGAGACATCTTCGGTTTCATGCCTATCACGGCGTCATGGAGCAGGAACGTGTGGTTGGCAACGACTATGAAGTAAGTCTGCGCTTGGCATATCCGTTGGAGAAATCATGTCTCTCTGACGATGTCAACGACACCTTGAACTACGCTGAGGTGTATGACCTGGTAAAAAAGGAAATGGATCTGCCGGGCCGACTGTTGGAAAGTGTTGCCTATAGGATTGCTGACCGACTGATGGAACGGTTCGAGCTGATCAGTTCCGTCCATATCACGCTCTATAAGATAAATCCTCCGATGGGAGGAGACTGTGAAGGTGCTGGCGTGGAGCTGCATCTGACAAATAATAAGGAATACAAAGGATGAAAAAAACATATTGTCTGTTCGTTGCTCTCTTGTTGCTCTCGGTCAAGGTTGCTGTGGCTGGTGACCAGTTTGTTCTGGTTATCGACGCCGGACATGGTGGTCATGATTCCGGATGTGTCGGTGCTGTCACCAAAGAGAAGACTCTAACTCTACGCTATGCACTGGCCTTTGGCCAGCTTGTAGAGAGACAATGTCCAGACGTGAAAGTCTTATATACGAGAAAGACTGATAAATATCTGACCTTGAAGGAACGGGCTGACTTTGCTAACAACCACAAGGCAAACCTCTTTGTCTCGGTGCATATCAACTCATTGCCCAATAAGCGTATTGCACGCGGCTTCCAGACTTACACACTTGGCAGAAGTCTCCGCGACGGAAACAGAAGAGGCTATATTGAGAATCTTGAAGTGGCAAAGCGCGAGAATGCTGTCATTTTCATGGAAAAAGACTATAAGCAGACCTACCAGGGCTTTGACCCCAACTCGCCTGAGAGCAATATCATGTTTGAGTTTATACAGGATAAAAACATGGAACTAAGTGCAGAACTGGCTCGCTACCTGCAACGCAATGTATGTCAGGCTACGGGTCGCCAGGACATGGGAGCACACCAGGACAACCTTGCCGTGCTTAGACTGACCTCCATGCCTGGTTGTCTGATGGAATTGGGCTTTATTTCTACAGCTGACGAAGAACGATTTATGAATGACGAGTCTTCAACGAGCAAGTATGCGCGAGGCTTCTATAATGCTTTCATTACTTATAAGAATAAACATCATGCCATCAACTCCCCTTATCGGCCACTGGAGATGAATACTCCTGAAGACCCTGTTCAAAGGAATCCAACATCTCATGAAGCTAAAGAGGAGAAAGCTGAGACCCCTGTCATGGATGAGAAATCCGGCGAGAAAACCGTTGAGAAATCTCCAGACATCGAAAAGAATGAAAAGGCTGTGTTTAAAGTTCAAATTTTAACTTCGGGCAGAAAGCTGAAAAGCAAAGATGCCAGGTTGAAGGGCATAGAGGATTTTGACTGCTATGCAGAGGGAGGTCTTGTGAAATATACGGTCGGAGCTTCGACGAATTATCGTGAGATAGTACGTTTACGAAAAAAACTGTTGGAGAAATTTCCTGAGGCATTCATCATTGCTTTCAAGAATGGACAGAAGGTGAATGTTAACGATGCAATTAAAGAAAACAAGTAAAAAGAACATAGACAAAAGATGAAATTTTTAACAAAAGAGGTAAAGATTGCCATTGTTGGTCTGACAGCGTTGGTATTGCTGTTCTTAGGTATGGACTTCCTGAAGGGATTGTCTATTTTCTCTGATGACGATGATTACTACATTACATTCAAGGATATAAGTGGATTGTCGGCTTCAAATCCAATCTTCGCCGACGGATACCAGGTGGGTGTTGTCAAAGGAATCAGTTATAATTATGATACCAATGATGACATCGTGGTGTGTTTCAGTGTCAATAAAAACCTGCGCATACCGGAAGGAACATCAGCAGAGATTGTCAGTGACTTGATGGGAAATGTCAAGATGAATCTTCTGCTGGCTAATAATCCGAGAAAGCGTGTGGAACCCGGTGATACCATCATCGGAGCTATCAACTCTGGAAATCTGGGACGTCTGGCTGCCATGATTCCCGATGTGGAGAAATTGTTACCGAAGCTCGACTCGATTCTGGCCAGTCTGAACATGTTGCTGGCAGACCCTTCTATCAAACAAACCCTTCATAACATAGAAGGGGTTTCTGCTAATCTGAAAACATCCTCGGAAGAGTTAAACACCCTTATGGCATCGCTTAATCGTGATGTTCCCACTGTACTGACACGCACCAACAAAGTGTTGGCCAATGCTGAACAATTGTCTGGTAATCTGGCAGAACTTGACTTGCAGCAAACGATGAATGAGGTGAACCAAACCATTACCAATGTCAAGCTCTTGACAGAACGGCTGAATGACAACAAAGGCACGCTTGGCCTGCTGATGAATGATCCGCAACTCTATCATCAACTGAACCATACCATGAAAAGTGCAGACACTCTTCTGATAGATCTTCGTCAGCATCCGAAGCGTTATGTTCACTTCTCTGTGTTTGGAAAGAAAGAATAATTGATCATCAAGGTAATATAAAATAAGTCTAAATAAAAAAATAAATGTTTCACATTGGTTATTTTGTCGAACAGCTTGATATTTAATGCTTTTAAAGAAGCATGTTGAAATGTTTCACTTCATGGGGTGTGAGCGCAAAATCTTTATTAAGCATTTGAAATTCAAGAACTTACAATTATGCAAATGAGACTTTTTGATGCTGGTCCATCAAATCATGGCTAAATAGCTTTATATAAAGACTTTGAGCATTTTCTGCCATCATTGAGAAAAAAACATGATTTGTGTATTCCAAAAATCTTTCTTAATTTTGCAACGACAATAACTAAAGATTGAAAGACATATTAAGTAAGTTAATATTCTTATTTATAAATGAAAATAAGTCCTAAAGCTTCTTGGGATAACAGCCTTACGCTTATCCGTGAGAATGTAACCGAGCAGCAGTTTGAAACATGGTTCAAGCCCATAGTCTTTGAGTCTTTCAAAGAGGAGACGAAGACTTTGTTGGTTCAGGTGCCCAGTCCGTTCGTGTACGAGTACCTGGAGGAGAACTTTTTGGACTTATTGAGTACAGTCTTCAGACGAACCTTTGGTACTGGTGTGCGTCTGGCCTATCGCGTCATTGTTGATAAGGAACACAATGGTACGCAGATTATAGAAGGAGAAGAAGCAGCTGACGGAGTAGCCGTACAGGCTCAAACTCGCGCCAATCAGTCTCCTACAGCCTTAGATGCGGCTGTCCCTCAGGATTTAGACCCTCAGTTGAATCCTCATCAGAACTTTAATAATTTTATTGAGGGCGATACAAATAAGCTGCCGCGCAGTGTCGGCATGTCCATTGCAGAGCATCCGCAAAGCAGTCAGTTCAACCCGATGTTTATCTATGGCCCCTCTGGTTGTGGTAAGACTCATCTCATCAATGCGATAGGTGTTCGCATTAAGCAACTCTATCCTCAAAAGCGAGTGCTGTACATCAGTGCACGTCTCTTTGAGGTTCAGTACACCAATTCTGTCAGACAAAACCATTTCAATGACTTCATCGCTTTCTATCAAACCATTGATGTCTTGATTGTAGATGATATTCAGGAGTGGATGGGTAAAGAGGGTACACAGAATACTTTCTTCCACATTTTCGATCATTTGTTTAGAAACGGCAAACGTATCATTTTGGCCAGTGATCGTCCTCCTGTGGATCTAAAGGGAATGCCAGAACGACTGCTCACTCGTTTCTCTTGTGGATTGATAGCTGAACTTGAGAAGCCTAACAAGCAACTTTGTATAGATATTCTGAATAGCAAGATTCGAAGAGACGGTCTTCAGATTCCAGAGGAAGTCGTGGTATTTATTGCAGAGTCAGCCAATGGCAGTGTTCGTGATCTGGAAGGAGTCGTCAACTCGCTGATGGCATATAGTGTTGTCTATAACAGCCCTGTTGACATGCGCTTGGCGGAACGTGTTATCAAACGTGCTGTCAAAGCCGATGACAGGCCATTGACTGTTGACGAAATCATGGAGACTGTTTGTCATCATTTTAATGTAACGACTTCTGCAGTGAACAGTAAAAGCCGTAAGCGTGAGTTGGTAACGGCCAGACAAGTGTCTATGTATTTTGCGCAGAAGTTGACCAAGATACCTGCATCCCGTATCGGTAAAATGGTTGGAGGCCGTGACCATAGTACAGTCTTACACAGTTGTGCACAGGTAGAACAACGAATGAAGATAGACCACTCTTTCCTCGATGAAGTGAGGAGTATAGAGAACTCTTTCAAATTAAAGAAATAGGTCAGTAACAGATGATTGTTGCTGACCTATCTTTTTTTATCCTTTTTTGTCTTTACTCCATGTGGAACAGTTCTTCCAACGGAATGGTAACAGGAGCATTGTTAGAATCGACTTCCATAATATCTGCCATCATGTCCCACCAACGCTGGGTGATAGGGTCAACATTTGTGGTGTCTTGTGAGTTTCCTTCTTTGGAACATTCTTGGTAGGCAAAGAGGATGTTTGTATCACGGTCCCAATAAATGCTATAGTTTCCAACACCTTGATCTTTTATCATCTGTTTCAGCTCGGGCCATATAGCTGCATGTCTTTTTTCGTATTCCTTTTCACATCCAGGTTTGAGGAACATCTTGAAAGCAAATCTTTTTAGCATGATTGTATAGAATAATATTGATGATTCGTATGTTAATAAGTATCTTGCTCATGATTAGAGAAGACGTTGTCCTGTGACGTTCATGAGCTTTTTGGCTTGCTTGTAGGAAACAATAAATTGGGGCATTCCGGCTGCGTAAGGTGCAATTTCGTACTGATTGTAGATGAACAGTATGCCGTCTTTCAGGAAGAGTGGCTGACACTGGGGGAGGGGAATGAAGTATTCAGCATTGTCAATGAGTAGCATCTCACTAAGCTGTTGAGGAGTTTTAATTTCCTCACCATCTGAGGAGAAATAGTCGTAAAGTCCCTGCCGGATGGTTTCTTGCATGTCTTCAGATGTACCGGCTTTGAAGATTTCCCAGCCTATTCTTCTTCCGTCATCTTTACGGAAGGTCTGCCCAAAGTTTGAAACACCCCCATGAGCCCCGCCCAGATAGCTTTCTGCATGATAGATGAAAGTAACGAACTTTTCTGCTTCAAAGTCTTTGATGATACGGCAGGTGTTTAAGAGCTTGATGTCATTCTGCCGAAGAAATACCTCTCCCTCTTTGTAGGTGTCATGATATTCGTTCAATATCCCTGTCAGGTAATGATTTACCATCAGCTGAGGCTTTTCCATATCATCATAGTAAGTGCCGCCCAATATCTCGTTTGCCCACTCTCTGATGCTGGCTGCCGGCTGCATGTCATCGTCATCTGCCTCTGGCCATTCAACAGTGATGGAATAATCTCCTGTAGAGTCTTTCTGCTCGCGTGTGTAGAGTTTGGTGATGAGCGTATCTTCCGGTTCTTCCATTTCAACTAAGTTGCTGTCATTCCGGACGTCATTGGATGTCTGCTGGGCTCTCTTGTCATTGCAACTTACGAAAGCAGCAGAGAATACAAATGAGGTAAGAAGAACGAATGCAACAGAGGCTATTTGGCCTCTGTTGCTATGTCTCTGATGGATTCGGTCCATAATAATTTTTTATTTAATCACAATTTTTTTACCATTGATAATATAGATACCTTTGGACAGGTTCTCTTTGCTTGTCTTATCATGTGTACTCACCTTGCGGCCACTAAGGTCATAGACTTCAATCTGTCCAATGTTCTTTTGCTCATCATAGAGTCCTTTGATACCTGTAGCATCTGCTTTGATGGTGATGACACCTTCGGATGCCAGACGTGAGAAATCCCAATGGTAGCCTTCCATCGGAATCATTGGTTCAAAGGTTGGCGTTCCTGACAGCGTGATGGTACCGGTAAAAATCTTATAGTCTGTATCTGCTTGCCAGGTTCCGTTTTGTACCATGAGGAAGTTCGGGCTGTTAAGACTGATATTGCCATTGACCTTAAGCGCATCGCAACGTTGGTTTCGGCTCTTAATCTGGATGTTAGCTCCAGCTCTTACAGTGAGGTTGCCTGTAAGTGTAAGGGAAGTGATGGCAGATGAAGTAGCCTTGCCGATGGCAAGTGTTCCTCCGTTGTTCACGGTGACAGATGCTGTCGTTCCGTTACCACAGACGGTAGCACCACTCCTGACAGTCACCAGTCCTGTTGTCGTACAGGTAGCATTCTCTAAGCTCACTTTGCCGGCATAGATGTTGATGGGGGACGCACTGCTGCCTGTCAGCGTCAGGACACCATCGCCATACTTATTCAGTGTTGCACTGCTATTGATGATTCCGGCATAAGTAGTGTTTGTATTTAAGTAACCTACGTTCCAGACACCCGTAGAGAGGGTGCAGTTCGTTGCAGAGCTCTGCAAGGCACCAATCTTATGAGTCAGACTACTTTCTGTACCAGACCCCGACTTCGTACTTACTGCATAGACGTCGGCATCAGGTTGGAAGGTACCTTTGGATAAATCCATGGCAGCAATCAGTCGATATTGACCGGATGTCACCTCGATGGTACCTTCAAAGTTGGAAACATCTGTTGATACATCTCCTCGCACATAGGGGAAGTTGATTTTCAGCGTTCCCTTGCCTGTCAGTGTACCTTGAATAGAGCATCGTTGCCCTCCATTCAATGTCAGGGTCTTGCCGCTCGCAATGTCAATGGCATTGCGCAGAGAGGGAATGGTGCTGCTGGAATTGCTGTTGAATACCGTGATGGTACTGTTGCCAGTCACCATGATGGGTGATGTTGCGGTTCCAAAGGTTGTGTTCCAGGTTCCCATGGCCATCGTGCCGGCTTCAAGTATAGTGCTCTTCCAGGAGTTTGCTCCGGCATAGGTAATGTTCAGTTGTCCGTTACCTGTTTTGTGGAGGACGCCGTTAGTACCCTTGATGATGCCTTTGATGGAAGCTACGCCATTGGGAATTTGTATGGTAGCCGTGTCGGTGAGTGTCATGCCGCGGTTGGTGGAAGTGTTCACATTGCTGATGACCAGTGTAGCCTTGCCAATGCGTAGGTTGTTGGCATCGGATGATGCTGCACCAATAGAACTTTCCTGTCCGCCGTCGGCCAGTTCTTTGACGGTTACAGTACCGCTGTTGATGACGGTTGCTCCGGTGTAATTGCTTTTGGTGGCATTCAGCAGCAAGCGTCCTTGGCCGTTCATAACCAATGAACCTGTCCCGGAGAATCCTCCATTACCATTGATAGTGATGGTCTTTGTGTCGTTTTCGAAGGTTACATGATTGACGGGCATCAGTTCGTCTATCGTGATGGTAGTCTTTTGGGCGTCATCACCGATGACGATTCCGTCGCCAGCTACAAATTCGGTTTCATTGCCTTGTAGTGAGAAGTTATTGTCGGTGTAGTTCCAGTTGTTGGTCTCATTGCCTATCCATCGCACACCATCGGATGGGTCTCGCTGATTGTTGATAACCAGGAAAATGGCTTTCTCCTCGTTAACAATTTGATAGCTGATACCCGTAAGACCACGCACACTAATTTGGTTGAGTTCGCCAGTGAAGGTTCCTGTGTATTCTATCAGCTTGTAGCGGTTAGCCGTAGGAGTCTCTATGTCAGGAACGATGGTGAATACCAGACTGCCATCCTTTGTCAGATTGATGTCTCCCTCTACTCGAATGAGGTCGGCAGTGGCATCGTTGCAGTGTATATCCATCTCCGCGAAGAGACGCTTGTCGATGGTGAGCGACTTCTTTAGCGTGATGGTTCCTATAGGTGCAGAAGCTGTTCCAGGCATCAGTCGTCCGCCCTCATAGTTGAGTGCACCTTCCAGTAGAATATTGCCATTAACAGTAGCATTGCCGGCCAGTGTGCCTCTGGCACGAAGTTCTACATCACTGCTGATCGTGTTGTTTACTTCCAAGATGCCTTCAGAGATATAGGTTTTACCGGTAAAGTTCATCGGGATGTTCACCGTGAAATTCCCTTGCTGGCTTTTCCATAGTTCCATGGTGCCGCTGAGTGAGCCTGTACCGTTGAGACAGATGGTCTGTCCCTTGACGGGCATGGCATAGACGGTGCCAGGGCTGACGGTCTGATTCACTGTGATGTCACGGGCTGTTGTCAGGTCGAGCAGGATGCTCTTCCCGTCGGCATAGGGTACTGTGGCAGAACGCTTAAAGTTGGTGAAGCTTCCTGTTGTCCAGTTTGTTGCCGCAGGGGAGAACACCAGATCTGTAACCATGACTGGTGGCAATTGAGGCCGTGGCATGTCGTAGCCTAAGTAGAAGCCAGGGTTCGGGCTTTGGTAATAGCCCTTGGTGGAGCAGTCGCCCCGATAGTGCGGGTCTTCCAATAGGCAGTAAATGTTATCCACGGGTGTCGTGTAGTCAGTCGTAAAACCGGCAATACCTACACACACGCCATTCTCCTTATGCAGCAAGATAAGTTCTTCGCGCCAGTCACCGATGATGTCACCCCAGAAGGCGGCGCGCTTAGCATAGACGGTGACATAACGCCAATTGCTAACTTTGGCAATCTCAATCTCCCGGCCTTTATGGAAGTCTTGAATATAGACGTTGTAATGGCTGTCGCTGGTCTGTACGACTTCACGATCCAGCTCACCATCCCACCACAAGCCTTCACATGGATACTGGTTGGCAAGACCGCTGATGACATCCCCTTTGGCATCATATACATTACCGTCCATCGTTGACCACATCTCCCATCCGAGGTGATTGGGGTCGATGTCAATACATTCTCCTCGACCGATATCACCCACAGCGGAGAGATACCATTTCTTGATGGGTTCGCCGGTAGCAGCATCATAGAGAATCTGTCCAAGCATATCTGGCGCATATTGTTGTACGGCGAAGGTCTCAAGTCCTGGCCGTTCAGGATTGATGTCAGATGTTCGGAAGCGGTCACCATGGGAGATACCGGTGTTGAAGAGCACCTTTCCTGTATGGTCCATGGTATAGCCACCTACGATCATTTCGTCTCGGCCGTCACCATCAGTGTCTCCGATGCGTATCTGGTGGAAGGCAGGGGCACCAGTAGGCTCGTTGAAGAGCTCTTTCAGTTGGCCGGCAGTTCCGGAAGAGAAGTCATAAGCCCAGCCTCCATTATAATAATAATGTGTACCGCCAGTGGTGCGCATGTGCCATTCCATGACAACGGCGGGATGGATGCCGTCGAAAGAGAATACGCCCATGTGTCCGACGTGTTTGTTATATTCGTCTCCCATCAGTGCAGCACGGTTTGTCCGGTTGTAGTGTTGGTTGTAAGATTGTTCCACGGAAGCTTTCTCACGACCTGTCATACCGTCAATGATGGAGATGTAGCGCGGTGCGTTACGAGTGGATTGCGTCTCGTAGTCAATAATGCCGTCTCCGTCGGTGTCGGCGGTGGTCATACCCTTTACATAAAGGCCGAAGCTTTTGGTTTCGGGGTCCCAAAACCGGGTGCCGTCAGAACTCTGGATGATGACATCGCCCTTGCCGTCACAGTCCATGTCGGCCACGGTAATCATATCGTCCTGTCCGGAGCAGCTCAGCTCGTTTGGTCCAAGCTGTACTGTCCATAAGTGCTCACCCGTGTTGAGATATCCTTCCACATAGGCATCGAGTGCATTTGTTGTGCTGAGTCGGTTGACAACATAGTCCATCTCCCCGTCACCATCAAGGTCGATAGGCCAGACATAGCTGGTGTTGAACAGTTCTGCTTGGAGTGGCGACTGATCAAAGGTGATGCTCATGAACATGTTTCGACAGTCGAAGTTCTTTACTTCATAGGCTTTGCTTGGAGCAGACTCCTCGGTTCCATTGACAAGTGTTACGGTGACCTTGCAGCCTGCAGGTAGCTTGGAAGAAGTGGTCTGGAAGTTGGTGTTGGTCAGAGGCTCTGTGTTCAGTTTAGTTCCGTTGACATAGATGTTCCATCGTGCTTGTTCAGGTTCTTGTGCCAAGCGGCGCCAGGTTATCAAAGCGTTGCTTCCGTTTTTGGCTACCACCACGCCACGTCCTAAAGTCTGAACTTGCCGCTGTGCTTTAGAGGTAAAGGGTAGTAGCATAAACATTCCAATCACCAGTAAGACGCAAGCCTTGTGTATATGATAGATTTTCATCTTTTATAAAAGTTTAGATGTTGGTATTGAAACAGGATTCTATATTGGGGATGCATCATTGATGCATCCCCAAACTTGTCATAACGGATTATTTACAACAGGGTGTCCAGGGCTTCAGTTGTTGAAAGAAGTCGTTGCCCTTGTCGTCAACGAGAATAAAGGCGGGGAAGTCTTCCACGCGTATCTTCCATACGGCCTCCATTCCGAGCTCCGGGTATTCCACACATTCGATGCTCTTGATGCTTGACTGTGAAAGTACTGCAGCCACGCCGCCGATGGTGCCCAGGTAGAAACCACCGTGCTTCTTACAAGCATCGGTGACACATTGTGAGCGGTTGCCCTTGGCAATCATGACCAGTGAGGCACCGTGGGCCTGGAACTCGTCAACATAGGGATCCATGCGGTTTGCGGTAGTTGGTCCCATGGAACCGCAGGGGTAGCCTTCTGGAGTTTTTGCCGGTCCGGCATAGAGCACGGGATGGTCTTTGAAGTACTGGGGAAGTCCTTCACCTGCATCCAGTCGAGCCTTCAGCTTGGCATGAGCAATGTCGCGTGCCACAATGATGGTACCCTTCAGGTTTACTCTCGTAGAAACCGGATATTTCGTCAGTTCTTTGCGAACGGCATCGATGCCGAGGTCGAGATCAATCTCGATACCCTTGCCACCTTCACCCGGACGGCGCAGTTCTTCGGGAATCAGTTCTGTGGGATTACAGTCCATCTTCTCCAACCAGATGCCGTCGGCATTAATCTTAGCCTTGATGTTTCGGTCGGCAGAGCAGCTTACGCCCATACCGATGGGGCAGGATGCTCCATGACGAGGCAGACGGATGACCCGGATGTCGTGAGCCAGATATTTACCGCCGAACTGGGCACCGAGGCCGATTCGGTGTGCTTCCTTGAGCAGTTTTTGTTCCAGGTCAACATCTCGGAAGGCCCGTCCGGTTTCATCGCCCGTTGTCGGTAAAGAGTCATAATATTTGATGGAGGCCAGCTTCACGGTGAGCAGGTTCTTTTCTGCACTGGTACCACCGATGACAAAGGCGATGTGGTAAGGAGGACAGGCAGCGGTGCCCAGGCTCTTCATTTTTTCCACCAAGAAGGGTAGTAAGGTTCCTTCGTTCTGAATGGTAGCTTTGGTCATGGGATAGAAGTAGGTCTTGTTGGCCGAGCCACCGCCTTTGGCTACCATGACGAAGCGATATTCAGCACCTTCGCAGGCCTCGATATCAATCTGTGCAGGCAGGTTGCAACGAGTGTTTACCTCGTCGTACATATTCAGCGGAGCATTCTGTGAGTAGCGGAGGTTATCTTCGGTAAAGGTGTTGAATACACCGCGTGAGAGAGCCTCTTCATCCTCGAAGCCCGTCCATACCTGCTGTCCCTTCTCTCCGTGAATGATGGCCGTTCCGGTGTCTTGGCAAAAGGGAAGGATGCCCTTGCATGCTGTTTCAGCATTGCGCAGGAACTGCAGGGCTACATATTTATCGTTTTCGCTGGCTTCGGGATCATTGAGGATGGCGGCCACTTGCAGGTTGTGCTCACGACGAAGCATGAACTCTACATCGTGGAAAGCCTGTTGTGCCAACAGGGTGAGAGCCTCAGGACTGACTTTGACAATCTTTTTCCCCTCAAACTCAGAAGTGGTGACACCCTCTTTACTTAGAAGGCGATACTCGGTTGTGTCTGCTCCCATCTGAAACATGGGCGCGTACTTGAATTCAGGTTTCATAATCTATTATTTTTTTTCAGGTTTTAATATCCAAAGATTTCTTCTGTTGTAACACGGCGGATGGGACCTATTTTCTCCAGCGACTTGATGTCAAGGTCATGTTCGTTTCCGAGGATGACATAGCGGAAGGATTTCTTGGCCATCTGCTGATGCTCAAAGTCTGCGATGTCTTTCAACGTGACTTTGTCCAAAGCCTCATAGATACGCTCGTTCAGGTCGTAGTCTATGCCTTTGTTCTTGGCATCAATCCATGCGTTGATGAGTGCAAACTTTGTAGTGCGCTGACTGGCCAGTCGCTTAGCGAGTGCTTCTTTGGCAATTTTGAAAGCATGTTCGCTCTCCGGCATGTTGTCGAGAATGGCATGGAACTGGTGAATGCAGTCCATCATCTTGTCATTTTGAGTAATGATGTGTGTGAAGAAGTATTCAGGCTCACCCTTATACCATGGTTCCATATAGGCGGCATAGGCATTGTAGGCCAGGCCTCGTGCCTCACGCAGTTCCTGGAATACGATGGTGTTCATGCCGCCTCCATAATACTCGTTGAACAAAGCCTTGACAGCAGCTTCATCAGGATTCCATCCACGTTGTTCATTGTGAATCATGCGCATATAGATGTTCTTAGCATCGTAGGGTGCAATGATGATTTCATTTTGTGGCGTGGTTTGCATGACATAGTGTTTGCCTCTTGGCAGAGGAGCAAATTTGTTGGTCAGTGAAGTCATGTGCTGGGCGAAGGCGTTGCTGAGTTCTTTCTCCTTGAGTGGTCCGTAGTATAGGAGGGTGTGCTCAAACTTGTTAAGTCCTTTTAGCAGGTCCAACAGTTCCTGAGGGTTTGTTTGCTGGAGTTGTTCAATACTGAGATCATTGCGACTGGGGTTATATTCTCCGTAAAGTCCATAGTTTACCAGTCTCATGAAGCAGCTGCGCTGTTCCAGTTTTGCGTCAGCCCGTTCTTTAGCTTCCATGGCTACAAACATTTGATAGGCCTGCTCATCAACCTTTGCGTGTTGAAGCAAGTGGTCGAGGAGCTGCAGAGCCGGTGTCATGTTTTCGGCCAGACCGTTGAGATTGATGTCCATGTGACGGTCAGAAGTCGTGATGTTGAAAGAGCAGGCCAGCTTGTAGAATTGCTGTTTTATTTGTTCGGCGCTGAGTGAATCGGTGCCAAGGAAGTTCAGATAGCTGGCAGCATAGCCATAGCGCAGGTCGGCATCGTTGCCGAACTCATATCGGAAGGCCATTTGGAACCGACCGTTTTCCTTGTTCTGTACATAAATGTAGGGAATGTTGGAAGAGGATGAAGACAGGGGAGAGGAAAGGTTGCCGAAGCGGAGGTCTTCCTTGAAGTCCACAAATTTTGGTTCAATGGGTTTAACCTTTGTGTTCTGTATCTCCTTGACAAAGTCTGAAACCAATTCTCGGTTGGTGGGTATGGGTGTAATCAGAGGCTTGTCAATCTTCTTTTGTGTTGTATCAGTTCCCTGACGTTTGAACACTGTGACGTAGTTATCTGGAAAGTGTTTCTGTGCAAAGGCCACAATCTGTTCCTTGGTGATGCCTTCAAGTCGTTTCAGTGCATTTACTTCCTGTTCCCATGGAGTTCCGTTGATAAACGACTGAACAAACATGTTGGCGCGGGCCTGGTTGCTCTCCAGGGCGTTGTAGTAGGCCAGTTTGGCATTGTTGATGACCGATGGCAACAAGTCGTCGGAGAATTCACCTTTCTTCAGATGGTCAATCTCGGCAAGCAGCAGGCTGCGTACCTCCTCCAGCGTTTGTCCTTCTTTCGGTGTTCCGGCCATGATGAAGAATGAGTAGTCCATCATGGTTTCAGCTCCGGCCCATGCCTCCTGAGCTTTCATCTGCTGGTTGATGTTCAAATCGATGAGACCGGCAGTTCCATTGCTGAGCATTTCTCCGATGACCTGCAGTGTGTCGGCCTGCATGGAAGCAGCTTTTTCGAAGCGCCAACCCATCCACAGTGTCTCTGCCTCCAGACCGATGACGGTAGTATCTTGTGGTGTCGTCAGTTCCTGCAGGGTGGGAAACTCCGGTTGAGTGACGTCGTCGCCAGGTTTCCAGGAACCGAAGTATTTGTCGATGACAGTGATGACTTCGTCTGGGTCGAAGTCGCCGGCCATGCAGATGGCAACATTGTTGGGAACATACCATTTCTGGAAGTAGTTCTTGATGTTGACGATGGAAGGATTCTTCAGGTGCTCTTGTGTGCCGATGGTGGTCTGTGTTCCATAGGGGTGACCGGGAAAGAGCTTGGCCATCAGTGCATTGTAAAGCTTATCGATGTCGCTTGAGAGGTGGATGTTGTATTCCTCATAGACAGCTTCCAATTCTGTGTGGAAGCCGCGAATAACCATGTTTTGGAAGCGGTCGGCCTGAATTTTGGCCCAGTTCTCCACTTCGTTGGATGGAATATCTTCCGTATAGCATGTTACGTCGTTAGAGGTGTATGCATTGGTTCCTTCGCCTCCGATGGCAGCCATGAGCTTGTCATATTCGTTAGGAATAAAGTATTGTGCAGCCAACTGGCTTACGGAGTCGATGCCGTGGTAGGCCTGTTGTCGTTCCTTTGGGTCGGTGAGCTTGCGGTAGGCTTCATATCGGGCTTCGATGTCGTTGAGCAGCGGTGCCTCTTTCAGTGTGTCAGTGACGCCAAACCGCTTGGTGCCTTTAAACATGAGGTGTTCCAGATAGTGGGCCAGTCCGGTAGTTTCGGCCGGGTCGTTTTTGGAACCGGTGCGCACGGCGATGTAGGTCTGGATGCGTGGAGCCTCCTTATTGACGCTGAGATAGACTTTCAGTCCGTTGCTAAGCGTATAGATGCGTGTTTTGGTGATATCACCTTTAACCTCCTCATAGTCGTATTTCCCACTGCATGCTGTCAATAGGAGCAGTAAGAAAATGCTGAATGCTTTAAATGCTCGTTTCATTTCTAATCTACTGGTTATTCAAATCGATAGTCATTACATGTAAAGTTTCTGATTCTCGAAGTCTATCTCACGGTCAAGTTGTGTGAGGAAGTCTTCGAAGACCTCTGGCTCCAAGTCGCCCAAGGCAAACTCTTTCTCGGCATCCTTGCGTATTTCTGCAATCCATGCACGTCGGGCGGTGATGTAGTCTTTCTTGATTCGTTCGGCGTCATCGGGTGTTATCTCAGTGATGCCGTAGTAGTCGCAAATCATTCGGTAAGTCCATGCCCAGCGATATTCAGAATAGTTGGCATGTATTTGCTCAAAGCGTTTGAGCACATCTTCGATGGTTTCCACTTCTCCACTGATGATGTCGTTGATGAGTCTTTGCTCCTCGCTCTCGGGAAGCAGCATGCCGGAGAGATCGTTCCAGTTGCCCAGGCCGACTTTGGTTTTGGGTTGTTCCAGTGCATGACGCTTCAGCACGGCCCCCATGTAGATGCGCAAGGCGATGTCGTAGTATTTGATGCCTTTTTTCAGGGAAGAGTTTTTGATGACATATTCGTGGTAGTTGTATTCAGAGACGCTGTCACCGGAAGCCTCGCGCAGGGTTTCCAGGATTTTCTTGCCCCGGAGAATCTCGCCAACGGAGAACGGGGAGAGCCAGTCGAAGTTCACGATGCTCTTCTTGGAGTCTTTTGAGCGTTTGTCGCGCTTGGGCCATTTGCGGATGTCGCGGTAGAGTCCTACGGTTGTGAGGTTGCGTCCCGGAACCAGATACATGGTGTCTCCGTAGGCGATGAGGTAGGCGAAGGGGAGGTCGCGTGTGTCGGGGTGATACATCAGTTTGCCGAAGAGCACGCTGAATGTACCGATGTGAGCCGGCATCAACAGGTAGGCACCGCTTGCTGTCTTAGTTCCTCGCTCCAGCGTTCCATAGTGCATAGGCCCCATTTTGTAGGCATGGTTGGAAAAGTTTGTGGCGCTACCGGCATTATAGAAAGAGTAGGAGGCTCCGATCAGTAGTGAACTCTTGTGGTGAGAGGCGGAGAAAGGTCCGCAGAAGGCGGCGCAGGCCTCGCCGTTAGACATGTAGCTGTTGGCAAAGAAAACGCTTTTCTCGGCTGTGAAACCATTGCTGATTTGGCATGCTTCGCCTACAAAACAATCTTGCATCTTCACGGAATTAATGATGCTGGAGCCGTCGGAGATGATAGAATTCTCGCAGATGACACCTGTGCCAATATACACTGTATTGGTTGGCGAGCTGCTAATGGTGCAGTCGCTCAGTCGTGCGGCACCGCAAATCTCACATCCGTCGTAGATGACCGTATTGGTAATTTCTTTGGTGTTCACAATCTTCACGCTGTTTCCCAGTGTTCCGCGTTTAGGTTGTGTGCGCTCAATCTCTTCGTTGATGAGGCGGCGTATAGCGTCTTTCAGCGGTTTATTGCTGAAGTGTTTCACCATGAAGTCGGCAAACTGGCTGTTCAGCTCTTTGAAGAGGATGAGGTTTCCGTCGCCCACCTCGTTGAGCACGGAGATGAGGTTGCCCTCTCCATAGGTAGCACCTTCCGTTGTCTCCATGGTGCATACGTTGGAGATGTAGCAGTCGTTTCCGATGGTATAGTTATTGATGAAGCCGGAGATGTTTTCAATCAGGCAGTTGTCGCCAATGCTGACATTGCGCAGGGTGGCGTTGTTGATGCCCGAGTGTTTGACAAAGCCTTTGCTGACTTCCACGTTTTTCTCGAAGTCTCCCAGTTGGATGTCTCCATAGAACATAACGCGATGGAAGTAGTTAGGCCGAAAGTTTTCTGCCACCTTTAGCCGGTTCCAGTCCTCAGCCCAGCAGCTGTTGTTCTCCAATACGTTGATTTCTTGTTCAGTTAATGTTCTGTAAGTCATAGTTTTTTCCCTCCATTCCCCCTTTAGCGGAGGAACTGCCAGTTAGTGGAGGTGCATGGCAGGTGTTTCTTATTCGTTGTTATAATGTTGATATTAATATTCGCTGTTATAAAGAAAGTCGTTGTAGGGGTATTTTTGAACATGAAGTTCGCGCACTTTCTTGTAGATGACTTCGCGGAACTCCTCTATGTTCTGTTTGTGCAGGGCACTGATGAAGAGGCAGTTCTCGTTGAGTTTGGCCATCCAGGTACGTTTTAGCTCGTCGAGTGAGATGTTCTCCTTGGTGGAAGGTGTCAGGTCGTCTTCTTCTTTTTCCACCCAGTGGTAGTTGTCAATCTTGTTGAAAACTATCATTGAGGGCTTGTCGGCACAGCCGAGGTCAGCCAAAGTCTTTTCTACGACCTGTATCTGTTCTTCAAAGTCGGGATGTGAAATGTCCACGACATGGAGCAGCAGGTCGGCCTCACGCGTCTCGTCGAGTGTTGATTTGAAGGAATCGACCAGGTCGGTGGGCAGTTTTCGGATGAAGCCCACTGTGTCGGCCAGCAGGAATGGCAGGTTGTCAACCACCACTTTTCGGACGGTGGTGTCGAGGGTGGCGAATAGTTTGTTCTCAGCAAAGACCTCGCTCTTGGCCAGCATGTTCATGATGGTCGATTTTCCGACATTGGTGTAGCCCACGAGTGCCACTCGAATGAGTCGTCCTCGGTTTTTGCGCTGGGTGGTCTTTTGCTTGTCTATTTCTGCCAGTCGCTCTTTGAGCAGCGACATGCGTGAAAGAATGATGCGGCGGTCCATCTCCAGCTGGGTTTCACCAGGTCCGCGCAATCCAACGCTTCCTTTGCCACCGCCCGAACCGGAGCCGCCTCCTTGACGTTCCAGGTGTGTCCAAAGTCGTTGCAGGCGGGGAAGCATGTAGCGATATTGCGCCAATTCAACCTGTGTCTTGGCATTGGCCGTTTGTGCGCGCATGGCGAAGATGTCGAGGATGAGCGAGGTGCGGTCGAGAATCTTCACCTTCAGCTCCTGTTCAATGTTGCGGAGCTGCTTGGCCGACAACTCGTCGTCAAAGATGACCATTCCCACGGGCTGAGGAATATTCTGCATTTCCTCCTCGCTTTGGGGAAATAGCTCAAGTTGCTTGATAGCCTCGTCGTAGTCGTCTTGGCATTTCTGTATATAGGCCCTGATTTCTTCCAGTTTGCCTTTCCCGACGTATGTCACCTGACTCGGGCCGGCCACTTTCTGAGTGAACCGTTTTACGGTGACAGCACCGGCGGTGTCGGCCAGAAACTCCAGCTCGTCCAGGTATTCCTTGGTCTTGGCTTCGTTTTGTTCTTTAGTGATAAGAGCCACGAGTACGGCTGTCTCTGTCTTGGCTTCCGATATGACGAATTCTTTCATACTGCAAAAGTACGAAAAATTGATGGGTTGACAAAGGAAAATTGTTATTTTATAATAAGTTTACACGCGAAGCGAGGCTATATAACCTGACCAGGCCCTCAGATGTTCAGTCTTCCGGCTTTGATGGTTCTGCTTAAGAATTGTCAACTTTCTGTCATAAAATTAACATTATGTTTCTATTGCTTCTGGGAAAAAATATTGCTCACTATGAAGTTTTTGTGCAATTGAAATGTTTATGCAGGCCGTTCGTTTTCCTTCATGATGAGCTGTTGAGAAAGAAAACGTGACATTTTTGCCCCTAATGTCTATGTTTTTAGCTGCTAAAGTGTAGCAGTTTAGTACTCAAAGTCAATCACTTTTCGAGTGAAAAAGATTGATATTAGCGACAAAAATGGGCCTTTTTTGAAACAGCAAACAAATAGGTTGGAGGTGGAAGCGAGTTGATGAGATGAGCGGAAAGTGGCTTACTTTTGCCTCTAAAAGTACATCTTTTGAAGAGTTGAAGACCTCGTACGAAGGTTTTCGGATATGAAGATTTGTTTGTAGCCCGTTGATTATCAGTGACTTGTGTTTTAGCAGGCATGAAATGCGATGACGGGCCTGTTTTCGTTCAGGAGGAGGTTTTGTGAATTTTAAACGTGAACTTCTGTTAAAACTGTAAATAAAATTCTTGGAATTTAACAGTTGAAAGTCGTTCCTATACATTTTTTCTATTGCTTCTATACTTTGGTCTGTGAAAAAAATAAGTATAATGTTTGTTTGTTTGGAGAGTTTTTTTTACTTTTGCACATAGTTTATGCGCGAAAAGAAAATAATCACTTTAACAATTTATACACAAAAACCATTATGAGAGTTATTATCGAACCGGACTATGCCAGCATGTCAAAATGGGCTGCAGAGCATGTCATCAAGAGAATCAACGAGTTTAATCCAACTCCCGACCACAAGTTTGTGCTTGGTCTGCCTACAGGTTCTTCGCCCGAGGGTATGTATGCAGAATTGGTAAAGGCCAACAAGGAAGGGCGCGTGTCGTTCAAGAATGTGCTGACATTCAACATGGATGAGTATGTCGGCCTGCCCGAAGAGCACCCGGAGAGCTATCATTCATTCATGGCCCGCAACCTCTTCGACCATATAGACTGTCCGAAAGAAAATATTCATATCCTCAACGGTAATGCTCCCGATCTTGAAGCCGAGTGTGCACACTACGAAGAGATGATTCGTGAAGCAGGCGGTATTGACCTTTTCCTTGGCGGCATCGGCCCTGACGGCCATATTGCCTTCAATGAGCCCTGCTCCTCATTGGCCAGCCGTACCCGCGTGAAGACGCTGACCACCGATACCATCATTGCCAACTCTCGCTTCTTTGACGGCGATGTGAAGAAAGTTCCCACCACAGCGCTGACAGTAGGTGTAGGAACCGTTCTTGACGCCCGCGAGGTGATGATTCTTGTCAATGGCCACGGCAAGGCCCGTGCCCTGCAGGCAGCCATCGAAGGCGCTGTCACTCAGATGTGGACCATCAGTGCCCTGCAGACCCATCGCCATGGTATCATCGTCTGCGACGAGGCTGCTACAGATGAATTGAAGGTCGGTACTTACAAGTACTTCAAGGATATTGAGAAGGAGAATCTTTGATTTTTGTTAAGTAGTCAGGGAGTCAGGGAGTCAAGGAGTCAAGACATATGAGTAAGACGTTTAGAGAGGTCCTTGCATGGCAACGTGCTCATGCGTTTGTACTGCGAGTATATCAAGTGACGCGCAGTTTCCCTCGCGAAGAGTTGTTCGGGTTAACCTCTCAGTTTCGTCGGGCTGCGGTTTCTATTGAGGCTAATATTGCAGAAGGATATGGAAAGGTCAGCCGGTCTGATAAGTTGAGATTCATGAATATCTCTCAGGGAAGTCTTGAAGAATGTCGCGATTATGTCATCCTCTCTCTCGACTTGGGCTACATGAACGAATCTACTTATGCGGAACTGAATGCTATGATTGAAGAGACAAGCCGGTTCTTGCATCTGTATGTCAACGGAATAAAAAACAATAGTGGTATTATCGATTAACAATGAGCAGAAGAAGTCAGGCGTCATTCTGTCGGACAAGAGTAAAACTAATGTCTTGACTCCTTGACTCCTTGACTCCTTGGCTCCCCAAAATTAAAAACCTATGCGACTAAACCTAAGTTCTCAGGTGGTACTTAATAAAGTGCCAGAGGAATTTTACAAACCCAAAACAGCGGTTGACCGCTCAGAAATTACGCGTCAGGAGAAAATACTGACCGATATATATGCAAAAATAGAAGAGGGTGCACAGGCCATTGCCGACACCGTAGAGACCGAAATTAAGCAACGTCAGCGTGAAGGACGCTTCTGCGTGATAGGACTTGGCACCGGAAACTCACTCACACCTGTCTATGAGGAGCTTATCCGCCGTCACAAGGAACAGGGCCTCAGCTTCAGCAATGTGGTGATCTTTAATGCCTACGAGTATTTTCCCCTGGCAAAAGGGGCCCAGCATAGCGCTCTCGTACAACTGCGTGAGCGCTTCCTGAACCATGTGGACATTGATCCGCAAAACATCTTCTCACCCGATGGCAGCATCCCACAGGACAGCGTTCAGCAGTACTGCCAGCTCTACGAGCAGCGCATCAAAACTTTCGGAGGCATCGACCTGATGCTTCTTGGTATCGGGCGTATTGGTAATATTGCCATAAACGAACCGGGTTCTGGTATCAATTCTTCTACACGACTGATGCTGATTGATGCCATTTCCCGTGAAGAGTCAAGCTTAAGTTTCGGTACCAACGAACCCGTTCCGCCCTGTGCCGTCACCATGGGTGTTGCCACGATCCTCTCTGCGCGCAAAATCTTCCTGACAGCATGGGGTGAGGAGAAGGCAGAGATTATACAGAAGACCGTTGAAGGTGCTATTTCCGATACCATTCCGGCTTCGTTCCTGCAAACCCACAACGACGTGCACGTTGTCATCGACCTGGCGGCAGCCGGCCGGCTCACGCGCATCGTACATCCCTGGCTGGTGACATCCTTGAAGTGGACCGACAAACTCGTACGCTCAGCATTGGTCTGGCTCTGTCAGGAAACGGGTAAGCCCATCTTGAAACTCACTAACAAAGACTACAACGAGAACGGACTGTCGGAACTGCTGGCGCTGTATGGTTCGGCCTACAATGCCAACATCAAGATCTTCAACGACTTGCAGCATACCATTACGGGCTGGCCTGGTGGCAAGCCAGATTCCGATGACACCTACCGTCCGGAGCGCTCTACGCCGTTCCCCAAACGTGTCATCGTGTTCTCTCCCCATCCTGACGATGATGTCATCTCTATGGGAGGTACCATCCAAAGACTCGTTTCTCAGGGACACGAAGTTCATGTTGCGTATGAGACATCTGGTAATATTGCTGTCGGCGATGAAGAAGTCACCCGCTTCATGCACTTCATCAACGGCTTCAACCAGCTTTTCGGAGAAGCCAAGGATGAGGTCATCAACAAGAAGTACAAGGAGATAAAAAACTTCCTTGCTGCCAAGAAAGACGGTGATATGGATACCCGTGACATCTTGACCATAAAAGGCTTGATTCGCAGAGGCGAGGCTCGTACGGCTTGCACCTTCAACCATATCCCCCTGGAACGTGTCCACTTCCTCGACCTGCCGTTCTACGAGAGTGGTAAAATTGAAAAGCTGCCCATGGGAGAACCCGATGTTCTCATCGTGAAGAAGCTGCTTGCAGAGGTGAAGCCTCACCAGATTTATGTGGCTGGCGACCTGGCTGACCCGCACGGAACACACCGTAAGTGCACCGATGCCGTGCTGGCAGCCATTGACGAGGAGAAGAAGGCTAAGGCCAAATGGCTTGACGACTGCCGCATCTGGATGTATCGTGGTGCCTGGGCAGAGTGGGAAATCGAAAATATAGAGATGTGTGTACCCATGAGCCCGGAAGAACTCCGTGCCAAGAGAAATTCTATCTTGAAACACCAGAGCCAGATGGAAAGTGCGCCTTTCCTTGGAAACGACGAGCGACTCTTCTGGCAACGCGCAGAAGACCGCAACCGCGGCACGGCAAAACTCTACGACGACCTCGGCCTGGCATGCTACGAAGCCATGGAAGCCTTTGTGGAGTATAAGCCTCTGTAGGTGATAGCGAGTTTTGTTATGCAACTTCCATAAGTTGCTGATCAGGAGCCATGTTGTAAGGAGCTAAGGAGTCAAGCCGAACCTTCGGCTAAGGAAAAATGCCGAAAATGGAACTGACTCTTTAGCGCCTTGACTTTCCAAAAAGGAAAATGACTAACCTATTTCTCATGAAGAAACAATTTGTACTTTTACTCATAACATGGCTGTTGTTCCAACTGCCCATGGATGGTAAGAGACTGACAACGTCAAACAAAATACGTGTTGCCTGTGTGGGCAACAGCGTTACTTATGGCTACGGCCTAAAGGACCCTGCCACGCAGTCTTATCCGTCACAGCTGCAACGCATGCTCGGCGAAGGATATGACGTGCGCAACTTCGGTCATTCAGGTGCAACCCTGCTTTATCATGGCCACCGTCCCTATGTGAAGGAGCCAGAGTTCAAAAGAGCTCTCGACTTCAAGGCCGATATGGTGGTCATACATCTGGGACTGAATGACACCGACCCACGCAACTGGCCTGACTATGGCGACGAGTTCCTGACCGACTACCGGGCACTCATCGATTCGTTTCGCATGGCCAACCGCAATGTCAAAATATGGATTTGCCAGATGACTCCTATCTTTCACCGTCATCCCCGCTTTCAAAGCGGAACTCGTGACTGGCATGATGCCATTCAGAAGACCATCAGAAAGGTGGCTGACGCCACTGGGGTAGGGCTCATCGACTTGCATGCTCCTCTCTATAACCATCCAGAACTTTTTCCCGATGCGCTCCATCCGAATGAAGAAGGAGCCGGCATCATTGCCAAGACGGTCTTTCAGACCTTGACGGGAAACTTTGGACCTTTAGTTCCATCACCCATGTATGGCAACGGAATGGTTATCCAGCGCAATGTTCCTATAGTCTTCCACGGCACCGCTTCTGCCGGGAAGGAGGTCGCGGTGACCTTCAACGGATGTTCCAAAACGACATGTACGGGCACTGACGGAAAATGGAGCACAACCTTCCCGGCCATGGAAGCAGGAGGCCCATACCAGTTGAGCTTTAGCACTCAATCCCAGAAGAAAACAAAGAAACAGCAAGATGACGGCCAGACTATCGTTTATGATAGTGTGTGGGTAGGCGAAGTGTGGCTCTGCTCCGGACAATCGAACATGGAGTTTCCGTTAAGTAGCACTACAACGGCCGAAGAAGATAAGGCACTCTTCTCTCATCCTTCGTCCTTCATCTCATATTGCGATCTCTCTACGTTATATCCAACAGACAATGTAGAGTGGTCGGAGGCCACACTCGATTCTGTCAATCACCTGCGACTGCTGCACCAGCCTCGCTGGCAACAGTGTACGGCAGAGAACGTAAGCCGCTTTTCTGCAATTGCCACCCACTTTGGAAGAGTGCTCGCTGACAGCCTGCAGATACCCATAGGTATTATCTGCAACGCCGTTGGCGGAACGACGACAGAGTCGTGGATAGACCGTCATACCCTGGAATGGGAATTCCCTAACATCCTTTACGACTGGTATCATGCCGACTACGGACAGGCATGGGCACGCGGTCGGGCCTTGAAAAACATTGCAAAGGCAGCCGATACGAAGCTTCAGCGCCATCCTTACGAACCGGCCTATATGTTTGAGGCGGGCATACTCCCCCTCGACCACTATTATATAAAAGGTGTGGCCTGGTATCAGGGCGAATCAAATGCCAACAACATAGAACTCCATGAACGCCTCTTCAAACTGATGGAAAAGAGCTGGAGGGAATATTTCGGTCGCAGAAATTTACCATTCTGCTTCGTTCAGCTCTCAGGCTTGAACCGTCCGTCGTGGCCCCGCTTCCGTGACAGTCAACGCCGGTTGGCCAATCAGTTAAGTTATACATGGATGGTTGTGAGCCACGATGTAGGAGACGAATATGACGTGCACTATCGCAACAAACGTCCCATAGGAGAACGACTTGCCCAGTGTGCCCTCAGCAACATTTACAAACGTCCTTTCAAGGTGGAAGAACCTACATTGGTTAGTGTTAACACAGAGGGTAACAATCTCTATGTACAATTTAACAAAAATCTGAAATACTCCGGGAAGGAACTGTTAGGGTTTGAGGTCGCTGGCACAGATGGCCTCTTCCATGAGGCTATTGCCACTATCTCAGACAAGACCGTGACACTCCGTTCTCCAGAGGTTTCTCTGCCCGTGGAGATGCGTTACGCATGGCAACCCTACACCAAGGCTAACCTCACAGGCATCACAGGCTATCCGGTCTCTACATTCTCTGCCAAGGCTTCGCTCTCTGTGGAAGTTATGAAGGGCTTCCCCTCTTCAGAGAAGGGTATTGAAAAAGGTGTCTCAGCCTGCTATGCCGGAACCATCGACAACCGTCTTATAATGGCTGGAGGCTGTAACTTCCCAGAGATACCGGCTGCCGAAGGCGGCAAGAAACGCTACTATCGGGGCATTTATGTCGCCGAACTGAATGAGGGTACTGAACTTCACTGGAAACAGGTAGGTTGGCTTCCGGCCCCTGCTGCCTATGGCGTCAGTGTGACAACTGATGACGGTATTATTTGTATCGGTGGCAACAATGAGAAGGAGTCGCTCCGTTCGGTCTTCAAGATCCGACTTCGTGGTGGTAAGGCTGTCGTAGAGCCACTGCCGTCACTGCCTGTCCCAATGGATAATTTCACAGGAAGTCTATGGGGCAATCGCATCGATATATATGCAGATACAACGTGGTATTCACTTGAGCTCAATGCCCTTCAGCAGGGATGGAAGCAGCAGCGTACATTTAACGTACGACGGGTACAGCCGGTCAGCGGTCACTATCAAGGTGAATTCTGTGTATGGGGTGGTTTCTCTCCCAAGGATGCCAATCAAAAAGCCAGCCTGTCTCTTAACGGCATGGCACTGGGGAAGGAAACACGACGGCGTGCCACCCCTGTGACACGACAGTATCAAAGTGTTTTCTTGGGAGGAGGTGCTGCTGTCAATGTCAGCGAAAACGTAATCGTGGCACTGGGAGGTGTTAACAAGAACATATTCCTGAATGCACTCAATAACCCGGCACCTGACTATATGACGCATGAACCCTCGTGGTATCAGTTCAATGCAAATGTCTTCCTCTATGATGGATACTGGCGAATTATGGGCCAGAGTGAGCATACGGCAAGGGCTGGTGCCACTGTTGTCTGTCATCAGGGAAAGGTCTATGTCATCGGAGGAGAACTGAAACCCGGCATCCGTGTGCCGGAAGTAAGTCGGCTGACGCTCTATGAAAAATAGAAGGTAAGAAAAAAACTAAGAATGAATACATCAAAAAAAATAGAATGATAATGAAGAACCAAAAAATTTATCCCTGGGTGGTTGTTGCCCTGTTATGGGTAGTAGCTCTGCTAAACTATATGGACCGCCAGATGCTTTCCACCATGCGAGAATACATGGCCATTGATATCGCCCAACTACAGAGTGCTGAGGCCTTTGGCGCCTTGATGGGCATCTTCCTGCTCATCTATGCTTTTGTGAGCCCCTTTGCAGGAACTGTTGCCGACCGACTTAGCCGTAAATGGCTCATTGTAGGCTCTCTGGCGGTGTGGTCGTTGGTAACCCTTCTCATGGGCTATTGCACCACCTACGACCAGCTGATGTGGCTGCGTGGCCTTATGGGAGTGAGCGAGGCGCTCTACATCCCCTCCAGTCTTTCGCTGATTGCAGATTATCACACGGGTAAGTCACGCTCACTCGCGGTGGGAATCCACATGACAGGTCTTTATCTCGGACAAGCTCTGGGAGGCTTCGGTGCTGTGTTGGCATCGGCACTCACCTGGCAGCAGACCTTCCATTGGTTCGGTGTCATCGGCGTAGCGTATGCTGTCGTGCTGTCGCTTGCCCTGAAGGAGAACCGAGTGCCGGTTAAGCCCTCATCAACAAAGTGTGCCGCGGAAACGAGGGAGTCTGTATGGAAGAGCTTTAGCCTCATTTTCTCAAACATCGCCTTCTGGGCTATCCTGTTCTTCTTTGCCTCTTCGTCTATGCCGGGATGGGCTACGAAGAACTGGCTACCGACATTGTTCCAGACTTCGTTAAACATTCCAATGGAGCAGGCCGGACCTATCGCTACCATCACAATCGCAGCAGCATCGCTCATCGGAGTGCTCATCGGCGGGCCGCTCTCTGACCGCTGGGTGAAGGTGAACCTCAAGGGACGTGTCTATACAAGTGCTATCGGCCTGGCCATGATGGTACCGGCACTTGTACTCATCGGTCTCGGCCATGGTCTTGCCGCTGCTGTTGCTGCCGGTCTGCTCTTTGGTATCGGTTATGGAATGTTTGATACCAACAACATGCCCATCCTCTGCCAGTTTGTACCGAGCCGCCTTCGTGCCACTGCCTATGGTTTTCTGAACACCGTGGGCGTTGCCATGGGATATGTCTGCACACTGGTATTGGGACGTATGCAGGATGATGGCAACCTGGGTGCTGCTTTTGCAGTCCTCGGCATCGTCACTGCGCTCGCCCTTGTTGTGCAGCTGAGTGTGTTGCACCCCAAGACAGACAACATGGAATAGGGCCGGCATTCTATTACATTACTTTGGAAAAAAGGAAACAGTTAATTGATAAACCCAAAAAAATAACATCATGGAAAAGATTATTGGATTGATTGATGCTCCGTTTACTCCGTTCTATGCTAACGGCGATTTAAATCTGGAGCCTATAGCAGCTTATGCTGCCATGTTGCAGAAAAATGGCCTGAAGGGTGTGTTCATCAATGGCTCATCAGGTGAAGGCTACATGCTCACCACTGAGGAGCGTATGCTGTTGGCAGAGCGTTGGGTCAGCGTGGCTCCTCAAGGTTTTAAGGTGATTGTTCATGTGGGAAGTTGCTGCCTGCGTGAGAGTGTTCGTCTGGCAGAGCATGCACAGAAGATTGGGGCATGGGCCATAGGCTCTATGGCACCTCCATTCCCAAAGATTGGACGAATTGAGGAACTTGTGAAGTATTGTGAGCAGATTGCTGCTGCCGCACCCGAACTGCCTTTCTACTATTATCACATACCTGCGTTCAATGGAGCCTTCCTGCCGATGCTCGATCTGTTGAAAGCTGTCGATGGACGCATTCCTAATTTTGCTGGAATCAAATATACTTTCGAGAGCCTGTATGAATATAACCAGTGTCGCCTGTATAAGAATGGCAAGTATGATATGCTACATGGTCAGGACGAAACCATTCTCCCCTCACTGGCGCAGGGTGGCGCACAGGGCGGCATCGGTGGAACAACCAACTATAACGGTCGCGAACTGACAGGAATCATTGAGGCTTGGCAGAAAGGTGATATAGAGACGGCTCGTGAGAAACAGAACTTCTCCCAGGCTGTCATCAATGTAATCTGCCATTATCGCGGTAATATTGTCGGTGGTAAGCGTATTATGAAACTGATGGGCTTTGATCTCGGGCCCAACCGTGTGCCGTTCCAGAATATGACGGACGATGAAGAGAAGGCTATGCGCAAGGAATTGGAGGAAATCAATTTCTTCTCGCGTTGCAATCAGTTCTAAACAAGTTATCTGTTGACAAACATCAATCATGGAATATAAGACTTATCTACAATCCTGGGCAGATTCTTACAAGAATGACCTGCTTCACAATATCATGCCGTTTTGGATGGAACATGGCTTCGATCGAGAACATGGCGGCGTCTATACTTGTCTGGATCGTGACGGAACATTGATTGATACGACAAAATCTGTGTGGTTTCAGGGACGTTTCGGCTTTATTGCGGCCTTTGCTTATAACAATATAGAGAAGAATCCCGCATGGTTAGAGGCCTCTAAGAGCTGCATCGATTTCATCGAACAGCATTGCACAGACGCTGACGGCCGCATGTATTTCGAGGTGAAGGCAGATGGTACACCGCTGCGGAAGCGTCGTTATCTCTTCTCGGAGTCCTTTGCCGCCATTGCCATGGCGGAGTATGCGCTGGCTACTGGCAACAGGGATTATGCGGAACGTGCCATGGGTGTCTTCCGCCTGATACAGCACTATGCACAGACCCCGGGACTTCTGGAACCGAAGTACTTGCCCACGCTGGAGTGTCAGGGACATTCGCTGACGATGATTCTGATCAACACGGCCTCCCGCATTCGTGAGGCTGCTGAGAAACTTGGACTTCCTATGGAAGACATCCAACTGCTCAATGACCAGATTGACCGTTCACTGGATGCCTTGGAACGTTATTTCATCCACCCGGAGTTCAAGGCGCTCTTAGAGACTGTCGGCCCCAATGGGGAATTCATCGATACGGGCATGGGGCGAACCATCAATCCGGGACACTGCATCGAAACGGCATGGTTCATTCTGGAGGAAGCCCGCTACCGTGGATGGGACGAACACCTCAAGCAACTGGCACTGACCATCTTCGACTGGTCATGGCAGTGGGGATGGGACGAGAAGTTCGGTGGTATCATCAACTTCCGTGACTGTCGGAACCTGCCGCCTCAGGACTATTCTCAGGACATGAAGTTCTGGTGGCCTCAATGTGAAAGTATTATTGCCTCACTCTATGCCTTTGATGCCACGGGTGATGAGAAATACCTGGAACGCCATCAGCTCATCAGTGATTGGACCTATCGCTTCTTCCCCGACAAGGAGTATGGTGAGTGGTACGGCTACCTCCATCGCGACGGCAGTGTGGCACAGCCGGCCAAGGGTAATATTTTTAAGGGACCCTTCCATGTGCCTCGTATGTTAATCAAGAGCTTCATGCTCTGTAATGAGATTCTGAAAAAATGAAGAGAGAAATTGATTTAAGCATCTCGGTCTATGGCGCAACGCGTGGCAAGCGCTATGATGTCGCCATCCTGCCGTGGGGTGCCACGGAGCCTCATAACCTCCATCTTCCTTACCTCACCGACAGCATTCTCTCCCACGACGTGGCGGTAGATGCGGCACAGAAAGTGATGGAGGAGGAGGGCATTCGCTGCATGGTGCTGCCGCCGGTGAATATGGGTGCGCAGAATCCAGGACAGCGTGACCTGCCTTTCTGTATGCACTTCCGTCAGGAAACGCAGAAGGCTATCCTCACCGACATTGTTGCCAACCTGCACCATCAGGGCATCAGGAAGCTCCTCATCATCAATGGTCATGGCGGCAACCTCTTCAAGGGAATGATCCGTGACCTGGCCGTGGACTATCCGGACTTCATCATCGCCTCCAGCGAATGGTTCAAGATGGCCCCTGCCAAGGAGTTTTTCGACAACCCTGGCGACCATGCCGATGAGATAGAAACCTCTGTGATGCTGTACTATCATCCGGAACTCATTCGACTGGAAGAGGCGGGAGAGGGTAGGGCCAAGGGTTTCTCCATTCCTGCTTTGGCAGAAGGAAAGGTGTGGATACCTCGCCACTGGACGCTGGTTACAACAGACACGGGCATTGGCAACCCCGCAGCTTCCACCGCGGAGAAGGGTGAACGTTTTGTTCATGCTGTAGTAAAGGCTTATGCTGACTTCCTGAAAGATTTTACAAACATTCAAAAGCAAACAGATTTCTATAAATGAGAACATTGTTGACATGGCTGTGCGCCGTGATTGCGCCCCTCGCTATATGGGCAGAAGAGAAAACGGTTGTATCGCCGGATGGTAAATTGTGTGTGACCGTAGCTGTAGAGGAAGGTCGTGCCTTCTATACCGTGGCCTATGATGGTCATGAGGTGATGGGTCGCTCGGCCTTAGGCCTCCGTACTAATCTTGGCGATTTCACCAAGAACCTGACATGGCAGGAGGCCAAGGAGGGAAACAAGGTGAAGGATTACCAGATGACGCGTACGAAGAAGTCGCAGATACATTACGACGCAAATACGCTGGCTGTGACCTTGCAGACAGAGAAGAAGGTTCCCCTGACTGTAGAGTTCTGGGTGTCGGACAACAACATTGCCTTTCGCTACCTGTTGGGGCGTGGACCAAAGGATAATCCGAAGTGTGCAATTGTGGAAAGTGAGGCAACAGCTTTCAACTTACCGGAGGAGACCCGCTCGTTCATTTGTCCGCAGATAACACCCATGAAAGGTTGGGAACGCACAAAGCCTTCCTATGAAGAGGAATACAAGCCTGATGAACCTGTCAACGCAAAATCTCAGTTCGGAGTTGGCTACACTTTCCCCTGCCTGTTCAGACAGGAAGTCGATGGCATGACGCAAGAGACAAAGGGTAAGAAACTGGCGGCAAAGAAGGAGAATGTATGGATACTACTCAGTGAGACTGGCGTTACCAGTGACTATTGTGGGGCACGTCTTTCCGACTATGCACTGGGCGTTGGCTATACTATTGCCTATCCGCAGGAAGGGGAGAACAACGGCTTTGGCTCAACGGGAGCAGCCATCATGTTGCCTGGGTGTACGCCTTGGCGAACCATTACGGTCGGCAGGACGCTCCAACCCATCGTGGAAACCACTGTCCATTTTGATGTCTTGGATCCACTCTATGCTCCCTCAGAAGACTATCGGGCCGGCCGATACACCTGGAGCTGGCTCATTTGGCAGGATGATGCTACGGTATATGAAGACCAGGTGAAATTCATCGACCTGGCTGCTGCAATGGGGTATGAATATTGTCTGGTTGATGGTCTCTGGGATTCGCAAATCGGATATAACCGCATAGAGGAACTGGCCAAGTATGCACGGACGAAAAATGTCAGTCTGATGCTCTGGTATAACTCCAACGGGGCTGAGAACGATGCACCCCAAGGACCGCGTGGCGTGATGAATAACAGCATCAAGCGTAAGCAGGATATGGCATGGATGAAACGTATCGGAGTGAAAGCCATTAAGGTGGATTTCTTCGGTGGCGATAAACAAGAAACCATGCGCCTGTATGAAGATATTCTCAGTGACGCCAACGACTATGGCATCCAAGTCATTTTCCATGGATGCACCATGCCGCGTGGGTGGGAACGTCTCTACCCGAACTATGTGGCTTCAGAGGCTGCGCTGGCATCTGAGAATGTCTATTTCTCAGAATATCATGCCAAGAAGGAAGGATTCCAGATGGCCATGCATCCCTTTGCCCGCAATGCGGTAGGCTCTTTTGACTGGGGTGGCATGATGATGAATCGCCATATGAGTCGTGACAACAAGAGCCGTCATCCGCGCTATACAAGTGATGTCTTTGAAATGGCTACGGCCATCACCAATCAGACTTCTGTCAATTGTGTTGCTATGTGTCCGAACAACCTTACAGACCTACCACAGTTTGAACTGGATTTCCTACGTCATGTGCCAACGACTTGGGACGATACGAAGTTCCTCGATGGCTATCCCACTCAATATGCTGTGATTGCCCGTCGCACGGGTGGTAAGTGGTATGTGGGTGGTATCAATGGTACAGATAAGGCCATTAAACTCACACTACAGCTTCCTATGTTTGCAGGACAGAATGTGAAGTATTATACTGATGAACCAAAGAAAGACGGAGAAGTCATCCCTATGTCTGTTCTCAAAGAACTGAAGGTTAGTAAGAAGGGAGAGGCACAGGTTGTCATCCAACCGATGGGCGGCATCATCTTGATGTATATTTAGTCACTGATAATGAAAATTCAATCACTACAGTCGTTGAGGCTTGTCTTTCTATTGCTGATATTCTTGTCACATTTCAGCTATGGAGAGACAAGTTCTCTCTATGGAGGAGGCGACTGTGGTGTTTGTTTCTTTTTTGTTTTAAGTGGTTTCGTCTTGTCGCTGGGCTATGGTGCGCAGATGACGGATAATTCCTTTTCTTATCATCGTTTCCTCTTACGACGTTTCAGAAAACTCTACCCCTTGCATTTGTTCTGCTTGTTGGCATTTGTCATATTTAGTTGGAGAACTATAACATTGGAATCGTTGTTTCCGCTTGCCGCGAACATTTTGTTGATACAGAGCTGGATACCTATGTCGGATTACTTTTTTTCGGGTAATGGTGTCGCGTGGTTTTTGTCAGATATGATGTTCCTGTATGTTGTGTTTCCGTTTGTCTTTTGGCTGGCGAATAGATGGCGATGGGAAATTGTGGTAGGGATGTTGGCAATCTTTGTAATTATCTATTTGTTGGTAGTCGTTCAGTTGGAACCTGAACAGGTTCTGCCGTATCTGTATGTGTTTCCTCTAACGCGTCTTCTTGACTTTTTCTTTGGTATAGTCGCTGCACGTTTCTATCTTTGGTTGAAGGATAAAGGGTATTCCCAAATGTGGAAGCAAGATGCTGCTTGGTCGGCAGCAGAGCTCGTGGTGGTCGGAATGTTGATTGTGTTGTTTTTGATTGACCCTTTCATTGACGAACGCTATGGAACGATGTTGTTGTTTGGTTGGTGGATGCCGGTACTCATCGTTTTTTTCTGTTTGGCTAATGGCCATAATGGACTTGTTACCCGTATGCTGCATCACCCATCTGTTGTAAAGGCTGGTGGATATGGCTTTGAGTTTTATATGGTTCACAAGATGGTTATTCAAGCAACCCTCATCCTGTTGATGAAAATGGAGGTGCAGCCGCCTTATTGTATAGTGTTGGGCTTGTGTCTGTTTGTCAGCGTGCTTGTTGCCAAAGTTCTTCACTTCTTACTACGCCCCATCACACGGTCATAGTCCATCTTACCCATGAGAAGACGGGGACGGCTACAGTTGTAATTGGGGGAGAGTGGATTGTCAGCCTGTCGATAGTCTTGACAGTATATGCCTCCCAAGTATAGCAACATCTGGTCGAGGTTGTCTGTCATGAAAGGCTTTTTGCGGGCATCCTTCACTTCTCGTACAATCTCAGGATGCTTTTCCCTATAGCTGTTTGACATCCATATCCAGAAAGGAATCTCAAACTGCTGATATACTTCGTTTGGCGTGGTAACTTCAAACGAACGACCAAAGGTCTTGCTGCCGTCAAACATCAGCTCACCGTGGTCTGGAACATATATGATGATGGCTTCCTCCTGACTGAAGCGATGGACTATCTTTTTCAGAAGCTGGTCATTATAATAGGTGGCATTGTCATAGGCTACCAGCTTCTCCAGTTCTTCCTGGCTGAGTTCTGGACGGTGATAGTCGTGAGGGGAGAAGACCGCCTTTTCTTTGGGAAAGCGAAGCGAATAGTCGAAATGTTGTCCCAGAAGGTGGAATATGATCAGGTCTTTGCCCGTTCTATATTGCTTCAGCGAGTCGTAGTCTTCCAGCAGCCCTTCATCGAATTCGTGCATCATCGTGTTTCGGTGGGAGAATTGTGCAGCCGACAATCTTTCGTCATTCAGGATGGAACCTCCACTGAAATCCCAGATATCCTGTTGTGGATGCTTGACGAATTGGTTAGTCATCAAACAGACGTTGTAGCCAGCCTTACGAAATAATGCAGGGAACAGGCTGTAGTCATCCCAGGGTCTTTGTTCACCATAAGCATACAGTGAAAAGAGAGTCTTGAAGACTTCCGAGGTTTGATGAAAAGGGGCTACAACATCTGTGAAGTATGTCAATGAACTATCCTTGGCAGCTTTACTTTGCCAGGGCGTGGTAGGTAATGGGTATCCATAGAGTTGTGCGTGGTGTCGGTTGTAGCTTTCACCGATAATCAGCACGATACAGGGAGATCGGAAGGAACAGGAATCGACGTTTGTCTGTTCTACACGTTGAACCAGTTTTTTTACTTGGTTCTGATGGATGCTCCATGCTTTCAGACCTTCCATAAATCGATAAATCGGTAGGTAGAAACCAGTTGTATAGGGAAGCTGATGGGCATACTCCATTTCCAAAGCATCATTTGCAACGAAGTAGTTGTGGAACAGGAACTGCTTGTTGGTCGTACTCATTCCAAGGCACAATATCAATATGAGGCCGATAATACTGCCGAACCACGTTTTTGTTATGAGCCACGTTTTTGTTATGTGTAGCGTTTTAATGGAGAATCTTCTGTGAAAAGTCATAACCTGTATGGTGGCAAGGAGGAGAATGACCATGACTGGAGAAAGAAGAAGATGCCATGTCAGAAAGGTGGAGAAGGCTTCAAAGGCTTCTCGACCGTCGGTTTGCAGACAGTTGAAGACGAAGGCCGGTCCCATGGGAGAACCAAACCGCCAGTTGCAGAATACATCGATGATGGCTAAAAGGTAGAAAACCACCGTCAACAAGACTTCGAGTCCTTTGCTCACCTTCTTTGGCAGCATTGTCAGCAAGGCAGTCAGTATATATAAGTCGAGGAAGAGCTCAAAAACAGCCCTATGTTTTCCAAAAGCATTGATGAGCATAATACAGGCAACGCCTAACAGATACATCCACACAAAAAAATGCCCATGCATCTGCAATGGCTTGTAAAACAAAGCCATCAATCTTTTCAGGATATGTCGTCCCGGCTTCATCATTTTCTGGGCAAATATACAAACTTACTTTTAAATATCATAGGTTCGGACGTAAATTAGTGTTGATTTTTTTGCTTTTATGGAAATAATTTATACCTTTGCAATGTTTCTCTGAGTGTAGTTCACGATGTCGCAGACATTGGAAGGGGCTGCATAGTAGGAGATTCATCATTTTTGCTGGAAATAAACGGGAAGTGTTATGCTTAATCTTGTGTTCTGAAACCTGAGAAATTTCAAATCCAAACAAGACGGCATAGTGGGTTCCACGCGTATGCGTGGGGGTGTATCACTATAATCTTTTTGGATAGGTTTTCTCAGGACCGCAGAACAGAGATGTAGGGCATACAGTCCTACGCTCTTTTTGTGTGTCATCAAAATATTAACTAAAAAATAAATAATCAAATGAAAACAAATTTACTCTTGAAGCGACTCTTTGTCGCGTTTTTATTCCTTGCTGTCTCTACGGTGACGTGGGCTTACAACTTTGAAATTGGAGGTATTTACTACAACATTAATGAAAATGGCACGAGTGTAACGGTGACGACTGGACTATCTAAGTATACGGGCTCGGTAAATATACCATCCAGCGTACAATATAATGATGTAACATACAGTGTTACAGCAATTGGAACGCGTGCTTTTTACGAATGTACTGATCTTACATCTGTTACCATTCCAAATAGTGTTAAAAGTATAGCATGGCAGGCATTTATGAAATGCACGAATCTTAATTCTGTCAATATCCCAGAGGGGATAACCACGATTACCGAAAGATTGTTTGAATCTTGTGTTTCTCTTTCTTCTATTACGATTCCCGAAACAGTCACCACTATTGAACAATATGCATTTAATGGATGCGATGGACTGACATCTATAGTTATACCAGATGCAGTGGTAACTGTTGCAAATAATGCATTCTATTACTGCACAGGTCTAACCTCAGTGACTATTCCAAATAGCGTGACCTCAATTGGTGGCAATGCATTCTATGGCTGTATTTAGAGGCCTCTAAACTACCATGAATAACGAAAACTAATCGAACTTAAATCATTGTATTACAGTCACTTTTAGATTTTAACACTTCGGAAACTGTTTTTGGTTGCTTCGGAAATTCCCTATAAATTTGCAACGTATTTCTACCGCAGGGAATTTACGAGGCTTTATTTTTGCCACATCGTGGAGAGAGTTGACAAGGGTTGCTGACAGGTTACAACAGTTGACAGAGTCCTGAACTCTTTTTGAGTAAAGCAACATTGTGGCGAAAGTTGACAGAGGGTGTCGAGAGTTAACTTGTGATTACTTGCGGAGAGGCACAACAAAAGGAATGTTGAACCCATTAATATCGCAAGTATGCCAAAGACCAGAAAATGTGCTTATTGTGGCAAGGTTTTCACCACAAACAACGGAATGCAGAAGTACTGCTCAGAAGAATGTGCCGAGCAAGCGAAGGAAACTAAGAAAAAGATACAAAGGGATTTCCTTCGAGCTGTCGAGCCGGTGATGGAACTCCAGCAACAGGAGTATTTGACTTTTTCCAAAGCAGCTATCCTTTTAGGCTGTACCCGTCAGTATGTCTATAAACTCGTTGAACAAGGGAAGTTGCCTGCCTCACGGTTGAGTAGCCGAATGGCTCTTGTCCGCAAGAGTGACATTGAGAAGATGTTTGCTGCCAATCCTTATAAGCGAGTCCTGCCATGTTCCAAGCCCAAGAAGTCTGGTTCCAAGAAAACAAAGAGTCCTGTAAAGAACCTGGCAAAGGAGGAAAGTGCAACTGATGAAGTTCTTGAATACTACTCTGGCGAGGAGGTAAAGCAGATTTATAAGGTCAAGCAGTCATGGCTCTATGCTTCTGCCAAGCGTCATCAGATTCCTATGTGCCGTATTGCTGGACGAAACTACTACAGCAAGAAACATATTGATGCCGTATTCGGCACTACCATAGACCTTGATGCCATTGTCGATTGGCTGTCACCACAGGAAGTGGCAGACCGATATGGTATCAACCTTACGGCAGTCCGTTCCTATGCCCATCGTCACAAGATACCCAGTAAACGTGAATATGGACACACCTACTACTCTCAAAGCCACTTTGATGAATTGCGCCGGACTGACCTCTTATCAAACGAGGACTATTATACTGTTGAGCAGGTGCAGAGACTCTACGGACTGACCAAAGCCAACATCTGCCACATCGTCAAGGTGAAGCACATTGAGAAGACAAAGGTAGGACGGCTTAACCTCCTGCTCCGTTCAGACGTTGAGAGAGTAATGGAAGAACGAAAATCCTTGGGAATGCCCCCCTCTGGATTCTGAGTTTCTACCTTATTGACAGATTATTCAGTGATTATTGGAAATAATCGGAGTCAGCATGTCATCATTGAGTTCCTTTGCACCCGTGGAGAAACGCTCCACCATGATTACTAACAATAAAATATATTAGTATGAGTAACATCTGCAAGACCGTGACCCTCCGCACACGGAAAATCAAAGGCGGAGAACAGCTTTCCTTCTATCTCGACTACTACCCAGGCTATCGGGACGAGTCCACCATGAAGGTCATGCGCCATGAATCGCTCGGCATCTACATCTATGCCAAGCCGAAGTCACAACGGGAGAAAGACTACAACGACCGTATGCGTGAGAAGGCAGAAGCCCTCCGCTGCCGTCGCTATGAGTCCATAGTCAATGAGAGGTACGACTTCTTTGACCGGGACAAGATGAAGGGCGACTTCCTTGCCTACTTCAAGCAGAAGGCAGACAAGAAGAACTGCAAGTGGCAGCACGTCTATAAGCACTTTGCCCTATTCTGCAACAACAAGTGCCGTTTCGATGAAATCAACGTTGACCTGTGTAACAAGTTCCGTGAATATCTGCTGACTGCTCCGCAGACCATCCACACGGAACACAAACTACACATCAATTCCGTGGCTGGCTATTGGTCAACCTTCCGTGCCGTACTTCATACCGCCTACAGAGAACACAAGATTATGGAGAATCCCAACGGGTTCTTGGAGCGTATAGACACCATCCCCACGGAGAAAGAGCATCTGTCCAAGGATGAACTTGTCAGGCTGGCGAACACCCCATGCCAATATCCCGTCTTAAAAACCGCTTTTCTCTTTGCTTGTCTTACTGGACTAAGAAAGAGTGACATCAAGCAACTCACATGGGAGAACATACAACCATACGGCGATGGAGGTATGTATGTTACCCTTCGTATGCAGAAGACCAAGGAACTTGTAAACAATCCCATCAGTGACGAGGCTTTGGAGCTGATTGGTGAGCGAGGAACAGGCCCCGTCTTCGTCGGCTTTGCAGACGAGATGGCACAGACGCCCTTGAAGAACTGGCTGAAAGCCGCCGGCATCACCAAGAAAATCTCGTTCCATTGCAGCCGACACACATTCGGTTCTCTTCAGGTGGATGCTGGAACAAGTGTCTATACCGTCCAGCACATGTTGGGACACAAAAACGTCTCAACCACACAAATCTATGCGAGCATGGCAGACGAAAGCAAACGCGAGAGCGTCAACCGTATTACGTTGAAACCAAAGATAACTCCTCAATTGAAAGTCGTAGGGCAATAATGACCTACAAATCTATCGGACACATATTATATAATGTGTTTGTACGGGGAGGGGCGTTGCTTCTCCCCTTTTTTCTTTCCCTTCCTTCATCTTCTTTCAATGTTTAATAGTCTGATTATTGGTTCTTTTTTCATATTCGATAGGACCAATTTCTAAACTAATGTAAAAACGGAGCGGATTTTTCGGAAGATTTTGAGCTGCCGGAAATAATCGGAGTAACTTTGCAAAGTAAATCGGTCTGCCTGATGCTGGTAGATACTGACAATTCCGATAAGAACAAATCAATAAATTAAAAGATATAAGGAAGATGAACAGCGCAAAATGCAAAACGGGAAACATGGCAGTAAGAGACTACTGCCTTGTGTGGGGATGCCCAGGTTTGGTCATCCTCACCATCTCCCTCTTCGTGTCATTGAAGGTGGGCAACGATTTCGGACAAGACAACTTTGCCAAGTTCGTAACCTTTGTAATCTCCAGCGGATTGCTGGGGACTGTCTATTATCTTTTCCAATCCGTATTGGCAGAGGTGCCACTTAGTTTGCAGGACAGACAATGCTCAGCCGCCATACTTCCAACCAACCAAGAAGCGGAAGCGGTAACAGAAGATTCAACGGACAGCGATATTCTGGAGCAAGTTCAAGAATGCTTGGCAGAAATGCCTCCTCAAAGCGAAACTGCACAAGGATTATTATTAGAGGAACTGCAAGAACCAACTATTGAAATTCCCGATTCAACAGAACCAACAAAAGAGGTTACAGATACGACAGAGACGAGTACAGAGCAGCCCGACCTATATGCCCAACGCTGCAAGGAGTATCAGCGTGAGCAGGAACAGAGGCGACATAATACCATTGATGCCATCATGGAATATGTGACCCACATCATGTCCCCATATATCTATGACAATGACGAGTTGGAAAAACTCCTTGATGCAATCAGGAAGTGGGCCGATGACTGGCAGCACAAACCTGTACCCATCAGATTAAAGTCCACCCTTACCACCCTTGACCTACGGCACTTTGTCTGGAATATAGCCGAGAGACTGGGCAGCAAGAAAGACTATACGGGCGAAGTACGCGCTATCTTCATTAAGCGTATGTTTCCAGACGTGATGAGAGACATAGAACTTGACAGCATCCGCAATTTCAAGTTTCAGCCCGATACTGGCAGCATCGTGATAGACGAGCCGGACAAGGGTGACTATCACTTCCATTTTGAGTAGATTTTATGTTTAAAAATCAGCGAAATTCAAAAATATTTTCTCGTTTTCGCTGATTTTTAAGCAAAAGATGCATGAGTCTAAAATAACGATTTCACGCATATTCATTATATTCCCGTTGGTTGAACTTTTTCCATAACAGGCACAAATTCCACACTTGGGAAAGAACTCATTTTTAATACCCCTCCACATCTTTCTTTGACAATTCCCCCGATAGCGGGCGAAAACCGATGCAATAGCATCAGCTTTCGCCCACTATCTGTTTTGTAATCTTCTGTCGGGAGCACCAATAAGCCTTGCCGCAAGTTCTATTTTTACCTTTTCCCCTATCATTATTCCCCTTGTAGCCCATATTTTTCCCAATTATTTCATGTTGACATGATTATTCGTGGATTATCGTGAATAATCGGAATCAGCATGGCATCATTGAGTTCCTTTGCAGCCGATTCACCAAAATAGTGATAAAATATGGAAAAAGAAATTCTAACATTCAACGACCTCCCGCAGGTCGTCGCCCAGCTTCGGGATGAGGTGATGGGCATGAGAGCCATGCTGACCAGACAGCAGGTAGAGAGTAGTAAACCAGTAAAGGAGAACCGCCACAAGCCAATGACTGTGGATGAGGCCATCGAGTACACGCACATCCCCAGGGGAACGATGTACATGAAACTGGAAGACGGCACCATCCCTGCCACCAAGCCTGGCAGAAGATGGATCCTGTATCAGGACGAGCTTGACAAATGGCTGGAGACGAAGCGCAGGAACACCGTTCCGATGACCGCAGATGAGGAGAACGATGCTATCCTTGCCTCACACAAACGAAAGCCGGACAAGCATGACTGGCAGAACGAAGCCGACATCAGTCCGACGTAACCCTGTTTTTCAAGTCACATTCAAATTACAGAATTAACAACGGCTGAGGGCTGACCAATGCCAGCCCTCGCCACAAACAAAAGAAACAATGAAGTACAAAAACGTAAAGTATGGAATCCTGCTGACCAGAGAGCAGCTTGATTTCCTTAAAGATGACAACCAAGGCTTCCACCGCATGAAAGCCCTTGATACCTTTCTCTCTTTGGCGGCAATAGAGCCTTTCCGTTACCAGAAGAAGAACTTTTCAGCTGACCTCGGTATCGGGCAGTTTGCCATATCGAAAGTGGAACTCGCCGAACTATGGCAATGTGACCGTAAGACTGCACAGAAAATGATTGACCTCTTCAACGAGGTGGGGATTCTCACATCCATTGCCAATAACCGCACAACCATCCATGCCATCCACTGTCTGGCATTCTGGTTCGTGGACGGGCGGGATGCTCCCATCAGGAATCCCCATTATCACCGTAATCCAGTCACTCCCCAACTAGCTGTCCAAGGTAATGCCAATCCGACTTCTTCTAATGATAATGGCAGCAGCCATCCTCAATCGCTTACTTCTAATAATCCCGTTTCATCTATGGCTGATGCCAACAACGATGAAAGGGAAGAGAATAAACTGTCTCTATACGGAGAGGAAGGACAGCTACCTGTAGGTTACTTAGAGCAACTTGACGAGAACTATGCCAACCTGATGCCAGAAGCCGATAAGCCATATAGCACATCAAATGATGTCGCATTAGGCGGCACTCCTGCTATGCCTACCAATCCAAAGGGCATTCCTGATGATGAAGGCTCGACAAATCAACTTATCTCGCCAATTCCCAGCACAACAGTTGCGGAAGCAGCCGATAGTGCCGAAAGCCCACAGTATGGCAGCGACTGACAGAAGGCTAAAGCCGCGGACAAGCCCGAAGAAGTGTGATTTTTTCTGAGGTCTAAACAAGAAGTCCCAATGTCTGACAGATTTGCTCCGCTGCACTGTCCTTCCACTGGGTTCTTGCGTCGCTCGCAGGCTCGCACCGGGCTGTCCATGGCTTGTACTTCAAAGATTTCATTTACCCATCTTATCATTCATTATTATAAACGATTTCATTATGCAAAACAAAAAAGCATCTAAGACCTCAGAAAAGAGGCAGAACAAGGGACACCACATCGATGTCCGCTTCACGGAAGAAGAATACAACCAGATTGTAACCAATGCCAACAAGTGCGGAATGCACAAAAGCAACTATGTCCATGATGCGGTCCTTGGACACCAGCCTAAGCAGCTGATGACCGAGGAACAGGAGGAAGCCTTGAAAAGTCTCTCCGCTGCAAGGTCGGAACTCGTCGGCATCCGCAATGCCCTTCACGGACTGCCTCAGGAGGTGAGGAAGCGGTACTTCAGGAACGAGCGAATCATGACCGCATGGATAGAGGGCGTGAACTACCTCATCCAGCACTGGGACACCATTAAGGAAAACTTTGGAGGATAGGACTATGATAGCAACTGCAAGACCCATAGCGCATGGTCAGGCCATGACCAACTATGCTACGAAAGACTTCCGCGCTGACATCGTGAAGGTAAACCTCCTTACAGAAGATCTGCCCCCGATGGGTATGTGGGACGAGATGGTGCTCCACATGAACCGCTTCAAGCAGAAGTTCGCACGGAGGCCCATTGACAAGACGTCCATCCGAATTGAGGTTTCCCCATCCATGAACGAGAGTGACGGATGGACACTCCGTGAATGGCGACACTTCACAGAGGAGTTTGTGGATGAACTTGATCAGGTGACCAAGACACCAGATGACAAGCACAAGAATCTTGTCAAGACGAACATCAAGAACTCGCAGTACTTCGCTGCTCTCCACTATGATGCCAAATCTGAGATTCCTCACCTGCATCTGGTGGTGAACCGCATCGACAAGGACGGCAACATCAATGACTGTCACTTCATCGGCGAGCGGGCTGTGGCTGCAGCCCATGCCATCAACCTGCGCCACGGCTGGAAAGATCCGATGGAGATACGGGATGAGCACCTCCAACAGATAACCGACGATTGCATGGATATACTCAAATCCCTGCCACGTTTCGACTGGACTGATTACGAAGCCCTGCTGACCAGGCAAGGCTATAATGTCAAATTGCAACGTGACAAGGAGAATGTGATTAGAGGCTATTCCATCAAGAAGGGCAATTCCTCTTTTAAGTCATCCGACCTCGGCAAAGGGCGAAACCTGATGCCAACGAAGATAGAAGACACGTGGAGAAAACTGCATCCTGTTCAGAAAACGATGGCTGTACAAGTACCAAAGCCTTTGGACAGCAAGAAGCCCATTATGGATAGACCTTCAACGGCACAGGCGTCATTCTCGCAAGCCAAGCCGACTGCCACATCCAATGGCTACCGACAGGTGTTCCTTATTGATGGCAAGCAGGTACAGCTTAGCATCCCCGAAAGAGTTTATAAGGAGCTTGACAATAACATTGAGGTTCCCGAAAACAGCAATGCCACACATGAGGACATCCTGAAAGTCGCGATGCTGTTGTTCCTGAACTACATCGATGCTGCTACACAGATGTCTGAATCCTTTGGAGGAGGTGGCGGAACTGGCACGGGCTGGGGAAAAGACAAGGATGAGGATGAACAGGAATGGGCCAGACGCTGTGCCAAGATGGCCAGCTGGCTCTGCAAGCCGATTGTCAGAAGCAGGAAGTATGGAAGATAGAAAACAAGTAATAACATCAATTCAAATCATATCACAAGATGAAGGATACAGACAAATACAATAACCTCGTGCAGTCCATCAAGGATGACGAGGAAAAGGAGAAAGAGCAGAACCGCTTCGATGCCACATTGGAGCAGACCAAGGAAGCGCATTCCTTAGCGCGGAAAACTCTTGATGCTACCAGGGAAGCCAACGAGGCCAATGCCAAAACCTTAAAAGGTCTCAATGCTGCCACCCAAAGCGCAGAGAACGCCATTACTGGCATTTGCGGTGCCATCGTCAAGGCACAGCAGACACCAGTCAAAACGAGGCTTGATGACGAGAGTCTGAAACAGCTCCATGACAGTCATACACAATGGCTGGGACAGGAGAAACAGACACTTGAAGACCACCACAAACAGCAGGAAGAGAGTTGGCAGAAGCATAGCCAACGACTCACAGACATCGTGAAGAACAACGAGGGCGTATGGATTTCGACGAAACTGTTCTACGTTGTAGGCTCGCTATCCCTTCTGTCAATCATAACGATTGCCATAGAGATAGCTTTCTATGTGTACTTCAAGTGGATAGCATGATAACTAATTAACGCATATGATGACATCAATAAAGATAAAATTCAGACCATCCACAGTGGATGGCAAGGAGGGAGGTCTCTATTTTCAGATTATCCACAATCGGGTAGTCCGTCAGTTGAATACTGATTATAAGGTCTTTGCTGAGGAATGGGATGCAGAGTCGGAAAGCGTTATCGTAAATGGTAACCGTTCCAACCTCCTGTTGGGTATTCAAGAACGTCTGGCATGGGATGTGGCCCGTCTGGAAAAGGTTGTCCGCTCGTTGGAAACGGAGCGTCGTCGCTTCACGGCAGACGACGTGATCACCATGTTCCATAAACTGACCAAGGAGTCCTCCCTCTTTACCTTTATGCATGGTGTCATTGCTCAACTGAAGCAACTGGGTAAAATCCGCACGTCGGAAACTTATACTGCTACACTCAATAGCTTTATGGCATTCCGTGAAGACCAGGATGTTCCGCTTGACGGCATCAACTCTGACATGATGCTCATGTATGAAGCCTATCTGAAAGCCAGAGGTGTGCGCATGAATACCATTTCGTTCTATATGCGTAACCTTCGGGCTGTCTATAATCGTGCTGTTGAAAAAGGATTGACTTCACAGAACAATCCGTTCCGTCATGTCTATACAGGAGTGGATAAGACCGTGAAGCGAGCAATACCTATTAAGGACATCAAAGCCCTAAAGGAGTTGGACTTGTCCATGAAACCATCATTGGACTTCGCCCGTGATATGTTCATGTTCAGCTTTTACACAAGAGGAATGTCTTTTGTGGATATGGCTTATCTCAAAAAGACCGACCTTCAGAATGGCATCCTGAGCTATCGCAGACGAAAGACAGGCCAGGAACTGACCATCAAGTGGGAGAAGTGCATGGCAGAAATCATAGCTAAATACCCTGAAAATCAAACAAACTTTCTACTCCCTATCATCAAAGAGGAAGGAAATGAGCGAAGGCAATATGACAATGCTCTGCATCTTGTCAACTATCGCCTAAAGGAACTTTCCACAATGCTGAAACACCAAAGACCGCTCACCATGTATGTGGCTCGTCACTCTTGGGCGAGTGCAGCCAAAGCGAAGAATGTGCCTCTGTCTGTCATCAGCGAAGGAATGGGACACGACTCAGAGGCAACCACACAAATATACCTTGCTTCACTGGAAACGTCGGTTGTTGATAAAGCAAACAAGATGATTCTGGGATTGTTGTAAACAAGAATTTGTTTAGCAAATT